>NZ_PDKG01000001.1:0-300000 GCF_004116725.1 Arcobacter sp. CECT 8986
TAAAAACCCATGTGTTAAATGATGAATATAAACATGTAGAGAATAACTCAAAACTATTAGTAGAAAATGATAAAGAAGAGACAATCCAAAAAGACTCAATCATAACAGTAGGAGAAGAGGAAAGAAAGAGTATAAAAGCAAATAAGATTTTAACTGTTGAGAAAGAGTCTATTACTACTATTAAAAATGATTGTGAAGAGCATATATTAGAGGATTTTATTACAATTGTTAAAGATGATTTAAAGACAATAGTAGAGAATAATGTAATAAAACGTATAAAAGGTACAAAAACTGAATATATAGAGCAAGATGTAAAGAAAAAATATCTACAAAATATGTTTTTGCAAATTGGTAAAGATTATAGGTTAGATGTAATAAATTCATATCACTTAAAGGCTAATACTGTAAAATATCAAGCAAACACAATTGAACTAGAAGCGACTAATGGAATTAGTTTAAAATGTGGAGGAAATGTATTTACTGTTGACCCTTCTGGAATATTTTTAAAAGCTGGAACTGTTGATACAACATCATCTAATGGTGGAGTAAGTGCAAAAGATGTAGCAAAAGTAGAAATACCTAAACCATTATATGAAAAAGTAAGAGTAGTTGAACTAATTCCTACAATTACAAAACAAGATGATTTAACACAAGTTTTAGAGTATGAAGCTATTGTTGAGAAGTTTTATAATGGTGTTTGGAGTAAAACTACTGATTTAACGCCTACTCAAGAAGCTCAATTACAATGGTATTTTATTAAAAACAATGATGAATCTGATAAAGATATTTTAACAGATAATCCAACAAATGATAATATTACTATTAATGGATTAAAAATGAGTGTTACTTTAGAAGAAGAGAATATTTATAAAGTAGGACATGCACACTGTTTTGTAAGTAATAGTGAAGAAGAAGGATATACACAAACACAACTTGCAAGATATTTAGAAGTTGAAGATATAGTTAGCTCTCATATTTCACAAGAAGAAGGTGAATGTATAGCTGTACTAAATGTAGAAGAACCAAGACAAGAAGAGTTAGCACAAATTAGATGGAATATAGAAGATACACAAAGAGAGATTTATAATGGGAAAGAGACAATTATTCATAATCTAAAAGAAGAAAAAGTTTATGAGATTAACTTTTTAGCATACATTGATGGTAAAATTCAAGATGCAGCTAATACAAGACTTACATTTGATAAAAATGAAGAGAAAAATGTAAAAAATAATACAACAATGAATAATAAACAGGAATCATAAATGAAATTAATAATAAAACTAATATTACAAATAACTTTATTTACAATATTATTAAATGCTCAAGAATTAAAAAAAAGTGAATATGATATAAATAAATGTATAAAGATAACATATACAAAAGAAGATATAAAAAATTATAAGAAACTAATAGAAGAGGGTGAGCTACAAGGATATAGTTGTGCTGGTATATACTATACAAGGCAAGGTAATTTTGATGAAGCAATAAATTACTTTAATAAAGGAAAAGAAAAAGGAAGTATAGAATCATATGCACAACTTGGCAGTTTATATTTAAGTTTTTTACATGATAATAAAAAAGCAGTTAAAAACTTTAAAATAGCAGCAAATGCAGGACATGGAAAAGCTGCACATAATTTGGGTGTGTATTACTATAGAAACTTTAAATATGATGAAGCATATAAATGGTTTATAAAATCATATGAAACAGGAGATTTAAACTCACTAATTTCTATTGGATTAATGTATATAGACCAAAAAAAATATGATGAAGCAATAGATACTTTTAAAAAAGTTGGTAAATTAGGTGAACCAAGAGGTTATTATGAATTAGGAACTTTTTACCAATTAAATAAAGACATGAAAGATAAAGAAAAAGGAATTAAATACTATAAAAAATGTTATGAAATGGGATATGGGAAATGTGCTTCTGCAATAGGAGAGTATTATGAAGAAGATAGGAAAGATTACAAAAAAGCAATTGAGTGGTATAAAAAAGGTGTTAAACTTCAATATAGAGGTTCTCTTCAAAAATTAGGTCTTTTATATGCAACAATATTAAAAGATTTTAATAAGTCAATTTATTGGTATAAGAAATGTTATGAAAAGTTCAACTATTCAGGATGTGCTGCTGATATAGGATATACATATCAAATAGATTTAAAAGATTATAAAAAAGCTGAAAAGTGGTATAAAATAGGATACAAATTAGGAAGTGGAAAAGCTGCAAATAATTTAGGATATATTTACAATTATACATATAAAGATGAAAAAAAAGCGATTGAATGGTATAAAAAAGCTGCTAAACTAGGTCATAAAAAAGCTATTAATAAACTAAATGATTTAGGAATATCATATGAGTAATGATATAACTATAGGAAATGCCTTTCATAAAGTAGGTGAAGTTGCGCATATAAATGAATATTGTACACAAGATAATAAACCGATAGAAGATGATATAAAAACAAGAATAGCTTATATTATAATCTCAAATGAAGATATAAAAGAACTATTAGACTCAACTAGCGATAAACAAACTATCTTAAATACTACAAAAGATAAATATAGCTCATATTTACTAAATGGTGTACAACAAGAATCACAAGAAAATAAAATATTAACTTATGACAAATTAAAAGGTGTAACAGAACAAATAGTTGATAAAAAATTAATAACTCTTTGTAGTGTAAAACTTTATAACTGTAAATCTTATGGAAGTGTATTAAAAGCAAAAAAATATCATCATGCCTATAAAAAAGTATTAAATGAAAATTTAAAAGAAAATCTTGATAAAAAAAGTATCTCTTGTTTAACTTTTACTAAAAATAGTTGCCAACAGATTCTAAAACAAGAAGATAATAAATCTTTAAAAATAAATAAAGATACACAACCTTATATAATAATATCAATGCCATATGTATACAATATAAAAGAAAACTCTAAAAACAAAGAATTAGAAAAGATTTGTTATGAAGATAAAATAATAGCTTCTTATTTGCCTGAAGTAATAGTAGAATATGGAGTATTTTTTGATGGTACAAAAAATAATATATATAATATAGATTTTTATAGAAATTTTATGAAGTTTTTAAAAGAGCCTGCAAAAGATATAGAAAATGAAATAAATGAAAATGATGAATTAGAAGACAGAGAAAAACTAAAAGATAGAAAACAAGGAACAATAGAAGAATACATCCTTTCAATAGATAATCCAGAATTTACAAATGAAACAAAAAAAATAATTATAAATCAAATGGAAAAGGCTTCAATAAGATATTTTGATAGTAAATCGGTTTTTATTGTAGATACAAATAAAAATAAAGAGAAAATTATAACTACAAAAAAAGCAGAAGAAGACGCTAAAAAAGTATTTGAGTATTTACTTGATATAAAAAATAGTAAAAAAAATGCTAAAGAGAAAACTATCTCAGAATATATAATTGAAAAAATACTTCCAGATGATGATAAAGAAAGTAGCTTTACAAATGGTGAAACAAATGTTAGTAGATTATATGAATTATATGATGGTGATGATGTAAAGAAAAATGTAGATAACCTTCCAAATACAAGATTTAAACTTTATGAAAGTGGTTCTGGAACATTTAATCCTTTTATACAAAAAGATTATGAAGATGATTCTATTTGGGGATTAGGTTTAGGAACAGGAGAGAGTGGAGTAATAGCACACTGCTTATATGCTTGTATAAAAATTGCAGAACAATTAAGAAAAGCTTCAATAACACATATGGATGAATTAGTTTTAGATACATTTGGATTTAGTAGAGGTTCAACTAGTGCACGACATTTTATTTGTACTTTATTAAAAAACACTACCTTATTAAAAAATACAAAAAGAGATTATACAGTAAAGCCAAAAAATAATAAAGATATATTTTATGAACTCTTTGGAAGTAATGGATATGTGAGAATAGGTAATAAAACTATATTTAATCCACTTCGAACAGATATAGAATATATTAATCCACATAACCATGATTATGATAAAGTTTATAATCCTTTTTATAAAGAAAAAGAACTTGTAATAGATTCAATCTCTTTTAGATTTGTAGGAATATACGATACTGTAACACACTATGGAGTAATGCAATCAAATGATTATGATGATTTAAATATTAATTTTTTTGAAAACGACAATAATAAAAAACTAGGTCATGTAGTTCATCTAATGGCTGATGATGAGTTTAGATATAACTTTGAAGCATACTCTATTTTTACAAGTATAAATAAACATTATTATAAAGAGAGCACAGAAAAAAGAAAAGATGGTGGTCCAAGATTTGAAGAGTTTTATGTTCCTGGAGCTCATGCAGATGTAGGAGGGGGATATAATGAAGAAAATGAATTGATTTATCTTGGTGATTTTATAATAGAAGATAAAAAAATACCAGAATATTTGGAGAAAAATATAGAAAAATGGAATAATAAATATAACTGGTTAAAAACTAATGCAGTAATACTAAAAGACTCTAAAAAAGATATTGATAAATTAAAAGAAAAACCAGAAAAAGAAGGTTTTTATTATTATATAAAGAATGTATATAGTTTAGAACAAAGAGAACATATATGGGGTGATTTATTAAATTGGCAATATCATTTACACTTATATATGTATAAACCTAAAGTATCAAATAAATATGAACATGTAACAATGAAACTAATGTATGATAAAGCTATATATCAAGATTCAATAACTCAAAGTAATAAAAAAGATGAATTTGAGATTGTTCCTCTTGGAAACTTTGTTAAAGAATACAAATTTAATGAAGATAGTATATTGACTAGTACATATGAGAGTTTAAAAAAACATGGTATTTTAAAAATAGAAGATAATGATACATACAGAACTTTAAAAGATAGCTATTTGCATCACTCTTCACAAGTTGGTAATTTTGTAAATAAACCTTCAGATGAAGAAAAGTCTGGTTTTGAACTATATGGTAAAAGAGTTATTTATTCTACTGAGGGTAAAGAATTTACCAGAAATTAAATCATATATAATTAATAATATTATTTTAACCTAATTTTTAATATTATTTTGTAATAATGTTAAAAATTATTAAGGTTGACTAATGGATTTTAATACATATGCAAATATCTATGAAGAACTTATAAATACTACAACAAATAAATTAAATTCTAAATATTTTATTGATAAATATTCTTTAACACATGTAGAATTAAAAACCATACTAGTTAAGATAAAAGAAAATGAATACATTAGTAAAGAGAACAAGGTATTAAAAGACATCCTTTTTGAACTAGAAGAATATAAAGCAGATTTTTCTATTTTTTCTAAAATAAAAAGTAAAAAAAGTGATGATATTTATATTGAAACTAATAAAAAAATAGTTGATGAAACTAAAAAGAAAGATAATTTCATAGTAATACTTTCTAATATAAAAGAAGATTTTAAATCAAAACTTAAAAATATTAATATCAAAAAAGATCAGTATATGAAGTTTGGAATAGGGGCCTTTGGAATATTATTAATATTTTCAATTACAACATTTATTCTAAGTAGCAGTAATAGTAATACTGAAAAAAAAGAGCATATATCTGCTTTAGATACTAAAGAAATTAATACAAATATAAAAAAAGTTGTAACACTACAAGATAAAGATGTAAATGTAGAGAATTCTAATGAAGATTTATTATCTAAGAAAGAAGAAACAGATACTACTAAAACTTTAGATACTATAAAAAAAGAAAAAGTTGTAAATGTTGAAGAAAAACTAGATAGTATAAAAGTAATAAAAAATGAAAAAGAAAATAGGGTTAGAGCTATTATCACTATAGATGAAAGAAAAGAGCAAATAAAGCCTAAGACTAATGTATCAAAAAATAGTTCTAATAATAAATTAGCTATCAAAAAAGAGTTTAATAATATTAAAGATGATTTAACATATGAAAATCATATGATTAAGTATAAAAATAAATACTATAAAGAAAATGATATTCTAGAGGGATATAAAATCTTTAAAATTACACCTGTATATGTTAAGTTTGAAGATACGAAAACAAATATTAGAAAAAGAGTTCTATTAAATTAAAAAATTAAAGGAGTACCGTAAATATGAAGAGATTTCTATTTTCTGCATCATTGGCTATAAGTGTAATATTTAGTGGTTGTAGTATGAAAGATGAAAATGTTGAGCCTAAGAAGCTAGAGAAGCAACAAAGTCTAAATGAACAGTACCATATAAATGAAAAACAAGGTTATACATTTTTTAAAATGCAAACTAATCCAATTGAAGTTTTTGTATATGATGGAGACTATAAAACAAATGAAGTTTTAAACGATACAAAAATAAAAAGTTCTTTTTATTTAAAAGGACGTTTACTTAGAATTGAAAAAGTATATAAGACAAAATATGATGACCATTATGGTAAAATATCAAAAAAAGGTTTATTTGTATCAATGGATGATTTGGTACAATACAATAAATAGTAGTCTTTTTAAGACTATTATTTAAGCTTAGGGTGTTTTAAAGATATTTATAATACAATTTGGAAATTATACTTTCCAAAAGTAAAATATAAATAAAAGGCTTTTTAATGAAATACCCATTAGATTGTGAAAATAGCTTTGATAAGACATTTCTATTTTGGTTATGCAGATTTCTTAGAAATAAAATAACATCACTATCCAATCGACAAGTAACAAATAAAGATAGGCTTGCGCAAATACTACATGAATTAATTCAAGGATACTCATCTATTGATGAATTAAAAGATACAATAAAAGAAGTTAGAAATATAGGAATAAATAGTATTCATGTATATTTTATACCACTTCAAAAATTATACACATTCTTATGCAGTTTTGGTGCAGGTTCATTAAAAGAAATAGATGAAGAGTTGTTAAGTGATTTTCTTGCTTCGCAAACAGCAAATTTATCAGATGCAACGAAAAAGAATTATAGAATCGCCCTAATCTCATTTTTTGGATATATAGATAAACAAAATGAAGAAAAAAATGGTTTTGTTCATAGATTTGGAATTGAGCTTAAAAACTGGGGAGGTTTATCAGGAAAATCAGGTACAAAACTACCCTCTTTTATGAAAAAAGATGAGATACAAAGATTTATTGAAGGTATCGATGCATATCCTTTTAGTGCTAAAATAGCAGCTAGAAATCGTTTAATTATAAAAACTATACTATATACAGGAATTAGGGTTAGTGAGGCTATTAATATTGACCTTAAAGATTTTAATAAAGATGAAGATGCTTATATTATTCAAGTAAGAGGAAAAGGTAATAAACCAAGAGTTGTAATGATAAAAGAATCAATAATTATAAATGATTTAAAGGAGTGGTTTGAATATAGAGTATGTGAGGATAATCTTCTTTTTTGTAATCAAAAAGGAAAAGCTCTAAGTCAAGCTTACATTAGTAGTATTGTAGAAAAAATTCTTTTAAGTGTTGGTATTCGAAAAGAAAAAAATGGTGCACACATGTTAAGACATACATTTGCGACAATGCTTTATCAAAAAAGTAAAGATTTGATTTTAGTTCAAGAATCATTAGGACATGCAGATATAAATACTTCTAGAATATATACACACTTTGACAAAGAGAAACTAAGAAAAACAACAGATATATTTTAATAGGGTGAACTACCCTATTTTCTTCTGTTTTTAGAAAAATCAACTATATAATCAGCAATTTCATCTAAAGGAATAATATCTTTTACAGCATTTGCTTCAATTGCTTTTGCTGGCATACCAAAAACTACGCAAGTTTCTTTATTTTGTGCAACTGTATATGCACCATTATCATGTAGCTCTTTCATTGCAATTGTTCCATCATCTCCCATACCTGTCATCATGACAGCCATAGCACCACCACCCGCACTATTGTTTACAGATCTAAACAATACATCAACACTTGGTTTGTGATGACTAACTTTTTTTGTATCTAAAAGTTTTGTAACATACTTTCCATCTCTTCTTTTTTCAATTGTTAAGTGCATATTCCCTGGAGCTAAATATGCATGTCCATGTTCTAAAACCATTGCATCTTTAGCTTCATATACAATCACATTTGAATTAGCATTTAATCTTTGTGCAAAAGAAGAAGAGAAACCATAAGGTATGTGTTGAGTAATTACAATAGGGGGTAAATTAGAAGGTAATCTTTTGAAAACTTTTAATAAAGATTCCACTCCACCTGTTGAAGAGCCAATAGCAATTACTTTACTTCCTGAAAATGTAGCTTGATTTAATTTGATTACTTCATCTGGATGAATTTTGTATTCTATTTCATGAACAGTTTTAGATTTTACTGGTTTTAAAGGTTTTGGTTTTTTTAAAGTATATCTTTTAAGTAAGAAAGTAAGATTAAGTAATGTATCTTTTATTCTTGCTTGAAATTTAACCATTGATTCACCATTTTCAGGTTTAGGAATAAATCCCACTGCACCATCATCAAAAATGTCATTTCCTCTAACACTTTCACCAGAAACTACAACTGCTGGCATAGGGTGAAGTCTCATTAAATTTCTTAAAAAAGTAACTCCATCCATTTTTGGCATATTAATATCAATTGTTACTAAATCAGGTTCATATTGCTTGATTTTTTCTCTTGCATCGTATGCATCCATAGCATCTGCAATAACCTCAAACTCGTCAATTGAATTTATCATATCTTTTAGAATTCTTCTCATTGATGGGGAATCATCTATAACTAATACTGTATACATATATTCTCATTTCTTAAAATAATTCAATTTCCATTTGTGGTTCTTCTTTATGCTCATCGTTAAATAAGTCAACACCACCAACATATTCTTTAATAACTGGTTCTTTTGTAATCTCAGTTTGAAGAGCTTTCTCTTCAGTAACAATTTTAGCATCTGTATCAGATTTTTGAGTAACTTTAATAAAAGTATCAAAATCATTTGTCAATAAGATTAATCTACCATGTTCACCTCTGGTATGTTCGCTAATAAGCTTAAAACCCTCAGCTTTACAAAAATCTTTTGCAAACTCAACATTTCTATGTCCAATACTTGATTGTAATGCTTTTAGTTGCATAATATCAGCACCACCAGAAATTTTAGCACTAATATTCTCTTTTCTACACCCTAATTTATACATTTCATTTAGCATTGCTTCAACAGAATATAATCCATACTTCATATCTTCATTTGAATTTTTTGTTGAAGGAAGTAAAAAGTGATTCATACCTTTTACTTTTGTAACTTTGTCATAAAACATAATAGCTACACAAGAACCTAGTAATGTTTTAAAAGCTACTTCATCATCATCTTTACCAACAGCAAACTCTCCACCAATAATAGTATGAGTGTTATATCCTTTTATCTTTTGGTTAAAACGCGAATTAGAAGCTTTTTCAATACTTCCATCTTTGTGGCCAATTATTATCAAAATAAATCCTTAGTTTTAATAAAAATATTTTGTCCTATTCTTTGTACATAATTAATTAAATCATGAGGGTTTTCTGAATGCCCCAAATACAATGTACCACCAATTTTTAGATGTGTGAATAGTTTTTTTAATATTTTATTTTGATCTTCCACAGAAAAATAAATCAATACATTTCTACAAAAAATAACATCAAACTCTTCTTTTTGAAAAGGATAAGACCCATCATTTAAATTCATAACTTTAAATGTAATCATTCTTTTCAAATCATCTTTAACTTTTATTAATATCTCTTCACTAGCTAGATTTTTTTCAACTCTTCTTTTAAAATATTTAGGAGGTTGAATCCATTCAGGAAACTCTTTTGATGATTTTGAATATCTGTAAACACCATTTGCTGCATATTGAAGTACATTTGTATCAATATCTGTAGCAACAATTGTAGCACTAATATTTTTTTGTAAGCTCTCTTTTGCTTCCATTACAGTCATAGCCATAGAATACGGCTCTTCTCCAGTTGAAGAAGCAGAACAATACATCTTTATAGGTTTTGCACTATTTGCAAACATTGGTAAAACTCTATCTCTTAAATCTTCAAAATGAAAACACTCTCTAAAAAAATGAGTTTTATTTGTAGTAAAAGTATTAATAAATTCTGTAATATAGTTTCCTTTCTCAACAGAGTCAAGAAGTTCTTCTATATCACCGCCTGTAAATTTAGTATTTCTTTTTAATTTATGTAGTCTATTTGCAATCATTATATCTTTATTCTCTGCAAGTGTAATACCTGTCAAAGAATAAAGAATTTTTTTCACTCTATTGTGAAGTTGTAATGTATTACTCATATTTATTATCTACTTCGAGATATTTAAGATGCTTTTCTTTTTTTTGTAGCACTTAAATCTTTTTCTATTTTAATTTGTGCATTTATAATTCCAAGCACATCTAAAATAAGACCAATACTTCCATCTCCTCTTACAGTTGCAGCACCTATTCCATCAACACTTCTAAAGTTTTTATCTAAAGGTTTAACAACTACTTGATGTTGATTTAAAAATTCATCAATTGAAATGGCAACTTTTTGATTACCAGATTTAACAACTATTAACATACCATCTTCAAGTTTTGTAAAAGTAGGTTTAATTCCAAAAAGATTGTGTAATCTAACAACAGGAATAAACTCTTCTCTTAACATTAATAAATCTTGTGTTCCATCACCAATTTTTTTAATCATATCTGATGTTGGTTGTAAAGATTCTACAATAGAACTAAGAGGTAAAATATATTTTTGATCGCCAACTGCAATATCAAGACCATCTAAAATAGCAAGAGTTAATGGTAACATGATAGTAATAGTAGTTCCATAACCTTTTTCTGTATCAAGTTTTATTGCTCCACCAAGTTTTTGAATGTTTGTTTTTACAACATCCATTCCCACTCCACGACCAGAAATGTCAGTAATCTCTTTTGCTGTACTAACACCAGCTCCGAAAACTAACATTGCTTTGTCATTATCAGTCATAGTAGCGAATTGATTATCATCAATTTGACCATTTTCTAAAGCTTTTTGAGCAACTTTTTCTGCATCAATTCCTCTACCATCATCTTTAATAGTGATAATCATTTGACCATTCGCTTGTTCAGCAGAAATAGATATTAATCCTGTCTCTTTTTTACCACATCTTAATCTTTCATCAGGAGTTTCTAAACCATGGTCTAATGAGTTTCTGATAATGTGCATTAAAGGATCTGTTAATCCCTCAATCATTGCTTTATCAATTTCAACTCCATCTCCATAATGTAAAAAATCAACTTTTTTACTAAGTTTTCTAGAGATGTCTCTAACAACTTTAGGAAATTTTGAGTAAATAGATTCCATAGGAACCATTCTGATACTCATAATAGAATCTTGCATATCTCTAATATGTCTTTCAAGTAATTCTAATCTTTCAAGTACAGCATTTCTTGTTTTTGCTTCTTCAATTGAAGAAGAAAATTGAGTTAACATTGCATTTGTAATTACTAAATCACCAACATTATTCATTAATAAATCAATTTTATCAAGATTTACTCTAATGTTATTTGTTGAAGTAGGCTTTTTAGCTCTTACTGCTCTCTCTTGTCTTTCAGGTTTTTTATCTGAAGTTGGTGCAGTAGGTTTAGAAGGAGTAGCTGGTGTATTTGAAGTCTGTACTTTTTCTTCTTTTTTAACTTCTTGTACAGCAGGTTTAACTTCTTCTATTTTTTCTTCTTTAATATCATTTGTTTGAATTTGTGCATCAGGAGTAATTTCTGGCATATCATCAAAGAAACCAAAATTATCTTCATCACTGTAAATACTTTGAGAAGAAGTATCTTCCATACTAATCTTAGCTGTTTCATTTAATTCATCATCAAAGAAACCATAAGGAACTTCGCCCTCTTCTAAATCATCATCATGGAAGATTCCATAAGTTTTATGATTTTTTTGTTCATTTAAATCATCATCAAAAAAACCAATACTATCATCATCTTTAGAAACAGTTTCTACAGTTGGAGTATTTTCTTCTACAGTTTGTTGTTCTTGTACAACAGGAGTAGATACTTCTTCAGTTTTAGCTGGACTTTCGCCGCTAATATACATTCTAATATCAGTTAATAAAGACGCAGTCATATCATCAAAAGTTTCTCTTGTTAATTCTTCAGCAACTTCTAAATCTAATAACTCTCTCATAACATCTAATGCATCAATAAGAGTTCCTGCCATTTCTGGTTGAAATTCTATATCATGATTTCTAAGCTTATCCATCATGTTTTCTACATCGTGAGTAAATTCTGCAAATAAACTCAATTCAACTGATGCTCCACTACCTTTTAAAGTATGAACATCTCTAAATAATTGACCCATTTGATCATCAGTTAAAGATCCATTAGTTTCTGCTTCTAATAGAACATTATCTGCTGACTCAAAAAGCTCTTCTGCTTCTTCTACAAACATCTCTCTGTATTTAGATATATCAAAACCAGCCATGACTTATCCTTTATTATCTACTTAATACTATGTTAACTGCTTTAAGCAATTGATCAGGAACGAAAGGTTTAACAATCCATCCTGTAGCACCTGCTGCTTTACCTTTTGCTTTCATTTCATCACTTCTTTCAGTAGTTAATACTAAAATAGGTTTACTTGCGTACTGAGACAACTTTCTTAATTCACTAATTAATGTAAGTCCATCCATATTTGGCATATTTACATCAGTTATAATTAAATCATAAGTTGAAGCTTTTGCTTTTTCTAACCCATCAACGCCATCAATTGCTTCAGTAACATCATTATACCCACCCTCATTAAGTGCATAGTTTAACATATCTCTTAACATTGTTGAGTCATCTACTATTAAAAGCTTAGCCATAAAAAACCCCTTGTTTTTTAATAATTAAATATTATTTTTTATATCTTAACTAAAGAAGTATTAATTTAGTATTAAATTTTCTATAATAGTGTTGAAGCTAATTCAATTCTATCTTTCTTAACATTTAATACTTTAATTTCAACTTCTTGACCTACAGATAAAACATCTGATACATTTTTTACTCTCTCTTTTGATATCTTAGATATGTGAAGTAGGCCTTCTCCACCTTTTGGTAAAGAAATAAATGCACCAAAATCTGTAATTCTTTCTACTTTACCTTTTAGCACTTCTTCTGGTTCGTAAAGTTTACAAAAGTCAATATTTTTGCCACTTTCTTTTTTTGAAGAAGCATTGTTTGAAATTGTCTTAATATGTTCGCAAGCATCAAGAACATTTTGTTTGTTCTCACCACTTACCTTTACCTTACCACTGTCTCTATCTAAGTCAATTGAAACTGAGAATCTTTCTATTATCTCTTTTATAGTTGAACCAGCTTTTCCAATAATAACCATAATTTTACTAGGGTCAATTGCGAACTGTTCTACTAGTGGTAAAGCATCACTTGGAACAATTTCTGTTGCGGCTTCTTCCATAAGACCTAAAATATGAGTTCTTCCCTCTTTTGCTTGAAGTAAAGCCTCTTTAAGTACAGAAAGTTCAATTCCACCTAATTTAATATCCATTTGTAATGCAGTAATACCTTCTTTTGTACCTGCAACTTTAAAGTCCATATCTCCATCATGATCTTCAAGACCCATAATATCAGTTAAAACTGAATATTTATCACCTTCTACAACCATACCCATTGCAACACCTGCAACAAGATTAGAAACTGGAATTCCTGCAGCTTTTAAAGCTAAAGAACCACCACAAACAGTAGCCATTGAAGAAGATCCATTTGATTCTAATATCTCTGAAACTAATCTAATAGTATCATCAAAATCTTTATCAATAGTTGCTTCAAGAGCTTTTTTTGCTAAATTACCATGTCCTAATTCTCTTCTTCCTACACCAAACATTGGTTTTGCTTCACCAACTGAGAAACCTGGAAAGTTATAGTGTACCATAAAATTTTCCATAGATGTAGATTTATCAGTTAAAACTTCATACATTTGTCCATCTTTTGGTCCTGCAATTGTTCCAACTACTAATGCTTGAGTTTGACCTCTTGTAAATAAACAAGAAGAGTGAGTAGAAGGCAAAATATTTGTTTCAATTGTAATAGGTCTTACTTCTTTTAAGCCTCTTCCATCTGCTCTAACTTTTTCATTTACTATCATACTTCTTACTATTTCTCTTTTTACAATAGAAACAGCTTCATAAACTTCATTATAAGTTACATCTTCACTATCTTTGTACTCTTTTTCTAAAATAAGTTTTGCAACTTCTTTTAGTTCAACAGCTCTTTCACTTTTTGCTAATTTTTTAATTGCAGCTTTTACTTCTTCTGTATAGTTAGTTCTAACATTTTCAATAATTGATGCATCAATAGTAAATTCAACTAATTCAACATCTTTTATCTCTTTGCATACTGTTTCAAATCCACTTTCATAAGTACTATTTACTTCATTTAATGCTTTTTGAGCTAAAGCAATAGCTTCAACTAATTCATCTTCTTCCATTTCATTAGTTTTATGAACTTTTGTGAAAGCTTCAATATCAACTTCAACCATATCTTCACTAGATATTGATTTCATCTCAATCATTAAAAGTTCTTCTTTAGAACCAGCAACATATAGATCTAATGTTGATTGTGATAATTGTGTATAAGTTGGATTAATTATATATTCATCTTCAACTCTACCTATTCTAACACCAGCAACTGATTTTTTAATTGGTAAATTAGATGTATATAAAGCAGCACTTGCTGCATTTAAACTAAGTACTTGTAAGTCAACATCTTTATCTGCACTTAATACTATAACAGTTATTGTAGTTGGATATACATATCCTTTTGGGAAAAGGGGTCTTAGACTTCTATCTATTACTCTTGAAGTAAGAGTTTCAAATTCACTTGGTTTTGCTTCTCTTTTTATAAAACCACCTGGTAACTTAGCTGCTGCATAAGTTTTCTCAACATATTGAACTGTTAATGGAGTAAAATCTTCTTCTACTGGATTATCAAATTCACTTACTACTGTTGCTAAAACAACTGCATTTCCTACTTGAGCTAAAACAGACCCATTAGATTGTTTTGCAACTTTATCAAATTCAAAAGTTTCAGTTTTCCCATTAAGTTCAAATTCACAAACTGTTGACATACGTTTTCCTTTAGTTAAAATTTCTTAATATCTTCAAAATCTATATTTTCTAATTTATCATAATAAAAATCAATAAATACAAAATGATCCAATTTCTTTACAAAATACAAGTCATCTGCAATAGATTCAATTGTTGGTACTGTTGCACTTGGCAATATTGGTGTTGCCACAGAAACAGATTTTGCACCAAGGTTAATTGCAGTTTTAATACAAGCCATCATTGTAAGGCCAGTATTTAAACCTTCATCTACTAATAAAACATTTTTATTTTCTAAATTACTGATTTTTTTATTTTTTCTATATAATTTAATAGTTCTTGAAAGTTGTTTCTCATAAACTTCTTTAGACTTTTCAAAAATAAAGTCTAAACTTATTTCAAAAGATTTTGCAAGTTCTTCATGAATTACAACCTCTTCTGTTTCAGTAACAATTGCAATTTCACAATCTTCATTATTCTCAGCCATAATTTTACTTGAAAGCATCAAGTCAAAATTACCTCCAAGTTTTTGAGAGATTATTTTTGCAATAGGTACACCTCCATATGAAGTTGCAAGAACTGTCCATTCTTCTAACCTCATACTATCTATTGGCAATATATCTAATAATCTAAAAGCAGCAACTTCTCTATTTTTAAAATATATTTGTTCATGTTGCATATATTACTCTTCTGTTTTATCAAGCGTATATTGTTGTTTTATTCCACCAATTGGTTTTAATAATACTTGAATATAGAACATATCTTGCTCTTCTCTATCATAGATTTTACTTGACATTGCTTCAACTTCTTTTTCGTATTTCAAGTCAATTTGCCAACAATCATCCATAATTGAGAATAAAACACCTTCTCTACTTCTCATATTCTCTTTTAAGTTGTAGTTTGTGTAATATCCAACTGAATAATCTCTTGATATTCTATAGTTTGCATTAATTCTATATGATTCTAAATCCTCTTTTCCAGAATTTGGAGTATCTTTTGACATATAGTATCCAAGACCTAGACCAAAATCATCATAATTAAAACTTAAAGATGTAGAGTTTTCAATAAAAGCATTATCTTGGTGATTATAAATAACTTTGTTAGATAACTTACCATAAAAATAGTTATAAATTATTTCATTTTCCATATTTTGTAATTCTGGGTTATCTAATTCATCAAAAACAATTGATTGTTTTAATTTATGGTTAATTATTTGTTTTAAAGTATCTCTATCATAAAAAGATTGATTTAATGCTAATTCAATAGATCTTTTAGTTTTAGAAATAGGAAAATAACTTAACTCTTGAGTATCATTATTTATTCCATATAAATCACCATCATCTTTAATAGTTGCAGAATCAACATAATCAGCACTTAAGTTAACTGTATGAATAATGCTATCATAAGCTTTAAGTAAATCTGTACTAACTCCAATACTAGTAATATTTTCAATAAATGTTCCATCATCTAAAGATGTATCCGTATCATCATATTTATAATGAGTTAAAACAGTTTCATTTCTTAAATTTAATTGTAAATAATCATCAAATAAAGAGATTGAATAAGATAAAGGCACACTAATGTCATATTTATCTGCAGTTACACCATCTTCTCTATAATAATTTGTATATCTTGTATCAACTGAATATAATAAATCGTCTAATAAAACAGGTTTTGCATATTTATGAAATTGACCTTGAGGAAGTTCTTGCATTGTTGCTTCATTAGAATCAAGAGTTTTATCTAAATAATATCTAAAATAAACTCCTCCATAATATTCAGGAGTGTTATAAAAATAATTTATTTTAGATTCTATTTTTTTCTCATCTTCATCATCATGGTTATTGTCAATTCCACCTTTTTTCTCTAACTTTCTATATTCAAAGTCATTTAGCCATCTTATATCTGCATATAATCCATCTTGAGAATTTTCATCAGATAAGATTTTTTCATTTGTATAGTAAATTTCCCAACCATAATGATTTTGGTGATCTAAAGCTTTTTCTTCATAGTAATCATCTTTTTCATTAAAGAAACCTGCACCAAGTCTTAAATATGATTCTTCTGTTGGTTTATATCTAAAGTAAGAATAAAGTCCTTTACCTCTATCAGTTCTAATTTGAGGAATAAATTCAAAATCATAATCATCAGATGGGGCAAAATAGATTGGTTGTGCATAAATAAAACCTTCTTCACTACCAAATCCAATAGTAGGAATTAAAAGACCTGTTCTTCTTGTATTATCAGCAGAAAATCCAAAATAAGGAAAGTAAAAAACTGGAACATCTTTTATATAAAGTCTTGGATTAAAGATATTTACCCATTTTGTTTCAGTATTGTACTCTGTACTTGAAGATTTAATACTCCATACGGGATCTTCACAATCACAACTAGATAAAATACTTTTATTTAAAGTTACAATATCATTCTCTTTTTTTGAATCTTTAGAATTCATCCATAAATTAGATTTATTATTAAAAATCAAAGTTGGTTTTTGAAATAACGCATCATTTTTATTATCTAAAAAAGCATATTCACTTTGAGCTTGAATTGAATTATCTTTAACAATTAAAACATCATCAAAAAACTCAAATGTCTCTTTCTTTTTATCATAAATAACTTTTTGTGCACTACCATAATATGAAGGAGAAAATATAACAACATCACCAACTGCTGTTACAATATCACCTTTAGTATCTAACTTATTAGCAACAATTTGAAACTTTTCACTACTAAACTCTTTTGCATTTGATGAAGTACATAATGCAACCAAACAAATAAAAACTAATTTTTTAAACATTAACTACCAACGTCCTACCAATTTTATCGTGGAAAGTCTGTTTCCCTTGGTCAAAAAATCCTAAAATAAATCCTAAATAAAAGAACATCTCACTTAATATTCTTCCTAAAGATCTAAAAATAGCACTTACAAAAGAAACTCTTCCGAAATCGTTATAATCAATCACTCTAATTTTTAAAATAAATTTTCCTACAGTTGCACCATAATACCATGTAAAAAAAGTTTGATATATAAATTTTATAAATAAAATTGGCCAAACAAACTGATTTGTTATAGAAATTGCAAGAGTAATATCATCACCAGCAGCTTTAATCACATCCCAAAAAACAATTAATACAAGAAAAGTAATTAATAAATCATCAATCACATAAGCCAAAGCTCTTGACCGAATAGATGCTAATTGTAAATCTGTATTATTTGTATTATTATTCATACTATTACTTTAAAGCCTGATAAGCAATATCTGTTCTACATTTTTTACCTGCAAAATGAACTTGTCCACATAATGCATAAGCTCTATCTCTTGCTTGTTTTATTGTATCACCAAAACCTACACACACTAGAACTCTTCCTCCTGTTGCCATAAGTTTATCATCTTCTCTTGATACTCCGGCAAAAGATATATGTGTATTATTTGCTATATCTTCATCAATAATATTATCAATAATAATTTCTGCTGGTTCACTACTTGAATATGGATAGTTTTCACTAGCCATTACAACACCAACACTGTATTGATTTTTGATTTTAATATCTAAAGAGTCTAAATCTTTTGTAGCACCTTTATAAAAAAGTTCAGAAACAGGTGTTTCCAATAAAGGCATTAAGATTTCACACTCAGGATCACCAAATCTTACATTATACTCAAGAATGATAGGTTCACCTTTTACTACCATAACTCCAATAAAAAGAACTCCTTCAAAAGGTGCTCCCTCTTTTTTCATTCCTTCTAAAGTTGGTTTAATTACTCTTTCTTCAACTTTTTTATAAATATCATCATTTACTAAGGGAGTTGGAGCATAAGCACCCATACCACCAGTATTTGGTCCAGTATCGTTATCCCCTACTCTTTTGTGATCTTGTGCTGCTGGTAAAACTTTATAGTTTTCACCATCACAAATTGCAAAAATAGATAGTTCATATCCATCTAAAAACTCTTCAATTACTACATTTGTACCCGCATCACCAAATGAACTACCACTTAGCATTTCACTTGCTGCTGTTTTTGCTTCATCTTTAGATTGTGCAATAATAACACCTTTACCTGCACATAAACCATCTGCTTTTACAACTATTGGTTCGCTCATTGTATTAATAAAATCATGAGCTTCTTTTTCATTATTTGTTTCTAAAAATGCAGCTGTTGGAATATTATATTTTTTTAATATATTTTTCATATAAACTTTTGAACCTTCCAATTTAGCTGCTGCACTACTTGGTCCAAAAATTGTTAAATTTTCTTCTTTAAAAATATCAACTACACCATCAACTAAAGGAGCTTCAGGACCTACAATTGTTAAATCAATACTATTTTCTTTTGCCCACAAAGCCAACTTTTTATAATCTTTTATATTAATATTTTGTCCTAAGTCTTGTGTTGCGCCATTTCCTGGCATAAAAAATAAATTATGTTTTTTCTCTTTATAAATACTAAGACCTATAGAGTACTCTCTTCCACCACTTCCAAGAATTAATATATTCACCTAGATTTCCTTAAAAAATTTGTAGTTTATCCAAGTAGCCGTTAACCATCAAATGGCCCACAAAAGCCAAGATTAGGGGTATGAATACTATTTTAGGAACGCGAACAAAAGAAGCGTTACACACCGTAGAATTACTAATACCCACAAATATTTATTATCGGACCCTCAACAATGGAAATCCCGAACTACTTAGATATATAAATTTTATCCAATTATGGTTGAAGTAAAGATTAAAACAGATATCTCTTTGCAAGTTTTACACATTCATCAACTGATGTATAATCACTAATCACATAATCAATGTTTTCTGGCAGATATTTCGCTGTTGTTTTTCCAATAACAATAGCTTTAAATGAGTTATCCCATGAGTAATTTTTAAAAAAACATTCTACACTTGAAGGAGAAGTAAATATTATTATAGAGTTTTTTTCTAAAGTAATATTATCAAGAGATTCATTGCAAATAGTTTCATAAATTGTCTCTTCATTTATATCAATTTGATTTTTCTTTAGAATATCAACTAAAGAAGAAACAACTCTTTTTGCTTTTAAAAAAAGTACTTTTTTATTTTTTAAAAGAGGTATAAGTTCATTTGCAAAATCATTCCCATGACCGCTATTTCCAATAAAAGAGACTTTACCACCAAGTTTTAGTGCAATATTTGCAGTTTTTTTAGCTATTACATACGAGTCAATATTCTTCCAATTAGCATTAAAAGAATCAATAGAATAAATAGCATTTTTTGATGTAAAAATTAGTGCATCATAGCTACTTAAATCTATTTGTTTTTTAATATATTTAATTTTAAAAACTTCAAGATTAATAACATCTTCAAATTTTTGATTGTTTAATAAATATATTTTTGACATATTTATCCTTGAAAAGTTTCCTCTAACTCTTCATCTTCTATTCTTTCACCTTTTTTTCTTGCAAGAACATGAATTGGTGTTCCCTCAAAATTGATATTTTCTCTTAAATAGTTAACTAAATATCTTTTGTATGAGAAGTGTAATAAATTAGGTTTATTCATAATCAAAGCAATTCTTGGAGGCTTAGATTGGAATTGTGTTGCATAATATATTCTTAAATAAGCACCATTTGGACTTGGTAAGGCATGTCTTATTACAGCTTCTTCAATAATTTTATTTAATACAGAAGTTGGTATTCTTTGAGAATAGTTGTCATATATTTCAACAATTTTATCTTTTAATCTATCAATACTTCTTCCTGTTTTAGCTGAAACTGCAATGATTGGAGCATAAAATAAAAACTTGAATTTTCTTCTAACTTTTTTCTCTAACTCTTTAAATGATTCACTATTTTCATCCCATTTATTTAAAACAATAATTGTTCCTAATCCATATTGGTCTACTAAACCTGCGATTTTTTCATCTAAATCAACTAACTCTTCTGAAGCATCTAAAACAACTAAAGCAAGATTTGCTTTTTTTAGCATCTCTTTAGTTCTCATTAAAGCATATTTTTCTATACCTTCAATCTTTCCTCTTCTTCTTAAACCAGCAGTATCAACAAACGTAATTTTCTTATCTTTAAATTCAAATGACTCATCTACTGGATCAATTGTAGTTCCTGAAATAGATGATACAACAGAACGCTCTTCTCCAATAAGTGCGTTTAGGATTGAACTTTTACCAACATTTGTTCTTCCAATAATTGCAACATTAATATCATTAGTTTCTTCTTCAATTACTGGTTCTTCATCTTCTGGCATTAAAAAGTCTTCAAGACCTTCATCAACTTCATTTTCATTTAGAATAACTTGTGTTTCTTCCTCTTCTTCTGGTAAAAATTTTGCAATCCATTCAAATAAAGATTTTGTACCTCTATTATGAGAAACAGAAATACCAAAAAGATTTTCATCATTTATTCCAAATTCATAAAAAGACCAAAGTCTTTCTTTCTCTTTATCATTATCAATTTTATTTACAACTAATGCTAATTTTTTACCAAGATTTTGAAGCTCATAAAATAGTTCTTTATCTTTGTCATCAGGTAATCTTTTTCCATCTACCATAAAAAGTATTATATCAGCCTCTTTAGCACAATCAATCGCTTTTCTTTTTACATTAGAGAATATTTCATCATTTGTTTCATCGATACCACCCGTATCAAGCATTAATGCTTTTCTACCTAAAACTTCTACTTCATGCTTTCTTATATCTCTTGTTGTCCCTGCTAAATCAGAAACAATTGCAATTCTTTGTTGTGCAATTCTATTAAAAAGTGAACTTTTACCAACATTTGGTTGTCCTATTAAAGCAATCTTTACTAATGGTTCATTCATTTAGATTAAATCCTATTATTTTAAATTAAAAAAGGCGTTAGCGACTTGCTAACACCTCTTAAGTATATCAAAAAAAGAGTTATTTTTAATATAACCCAAATTTTCCATCTTCTTTAGTTTTATATAATACTCTAAGATTATCATCTTTATCATAGAATACTTTAAATAAATCTTCAGAATTTTTTAAGCTGTCAAGAGCCTCTTCTATATCAATTGGTTTATAAGAAGCCATTTTTACAGGAATAATTTCATTCTCAAATTTTTCAAGTTGAGCAGCAACTTCATCTTCAACAACATTAGCATCAACTTCTGCTAATTTAGTTGCTTTATGTCCTGTAATTTTGTCATGATGTCTTCTTAATACTTTAGATACTCTATCAACAGCAATATCAACTGCAGAATAAAGGTCTTTATCTTTTTGTTTTACAACAATTGTATCAAGATGTGCAATATTTATAGTAAATTCAAAAGTAAAAGCTCTTTTTCCATTTTTTTCATCTTGAGAGATGATTGAACTAACTGATATAATATCTAAGTTATATTTTTTGAAAATTTCTACTGAACTATTAATATAATCTTTAATTGGCTCTGTTAATTCTATGTGTCTTCCTACAATACTTGTATTCATAACATACTCCTTATATATATTTTAAATATTTTAGCATAATCAACATAAAAATACATTGTAAATAACACAATAATTACGTAAAAAAATAATTTTTCTGATTTAGTTATAAAACAAAAAGAAATAAATGATTATTTAAAGTGTCAGTTTAACAAAAAAGAGAATTGCAATTAATACAATTCTCTAAGAAGTTTTTATAAAAGTATTTCTCTATTACCTTTAGCATTTGCTTCAGATAAAACACCAGTTTTTTCAAGTTGTTCTACAATTGTTGCAGCTCTGTTATATCCTATTCTTAATTTTCTTTGGATATAAGAAATAGAAGTTTTTTTGTCAGTTAAAACCACTTGTTTAGCATCTTCGTAAAGTTCATCTAACTCCCCTAGCTCAACTCCAGTTGCACCAGATATATCAGAATTATTTCTATCTTTTACAAAGTTCATATCATACTCAACTTCTCTTTGATCTTTTAAGAAATCAACAACTTGTTCTATTTCATTTTCCATTGACCAAGGGGCATGAATTCTAACTAAACCTGACACTCCAGGAGGAGTAAATAACATATCTCCACGTCCTAGTAATGATTCTGCACCTAGTGAATCTAAAATTATTTTTGAATCTACTTTTTGACCTACTTTATATGATAACCTACTTGGTAGATTTGCTTTAATAAGTCCTGTAACAACATCAACAGATGGTCTTTGTGTTGCAACTATAAGGTGAATTCCACTTGCTCTTGCCATTTGTGCAAGTCTTGCAATTGAGTGCTCAACATCTTTTCCACTTGTCATCATTAAATCTGCTAACTCATCAATAACAACTACAATATAAGGGAAAGGTTCATATTTCTCTTTTTTTGCTTTTTCATTATAGTTTTCAATATTTTTTGTTCTTGTTTGAGACATCAAAGTATATCTTCTTTCCATCTCTGCAACCATATTTGATAAGGCATTAATTGCATCAGTTGCTTTTGTTATAACAGGTGTTAATAAATGAGGAATATCATTATACATTGAAAACTCAAGCATTTTTGGATCAATCATCACAAGTTTTAAATTATCTGGAGAATTTTTATATAACAATGATAATATCATTGCATTAATTCCAACAGATTTACCAGAACCAGTTGTTCCTGCAATTAATAAGTGAGGTAATTTTTTCAAATCAGTTACAAATGGCTTTCCTACAATATCTTTTCCTAAAATCATAGTTAAAGGTGATTTTGCATTTTGAAAAATTTCACTTTCTAATAATTCTCTTATATATATTGTTTGCATATCATCATTTGGAACTTCAATACCAACTACATCTTTCCCTGGAATTGGAGCTTGAATTCTGATTGTTTGGGCTTTTAAAGCCATCGCTAAATCGTCTTGCAAATTTAATATTTTTGATACTTTTACATTTGGTGCTGGTTTAAATTCAAATGTAGTTACTACAGGTCCTGTATAAGTTCTTACAACATCACCTTCAATTTTAAACATCGCTAATTTATCAAGTAAATCACCTATTTTTTTATCTATTACTGCTTCTGAAACTTTAGATTTTTTCTCTTTAGGTGAAGCTTGGAAAAATTTAGTTGATGGAAGTTCAAAATCTTTTGGCTTTTCTGTTTTTCCCAACTCAATTTCATCAAGAAGTTTTTTATTCTCTTCTAATTCATCTACTATAATTCCATGTTGAGTAGCTAATTCTTCAATATTATTAGCCTCTTCTACATTTCCTTTTTCAATTTGATTTTCTATTACTTCTTTTACAGAAGATTCATCTATTTTTTCTTTTTTTACTAAATCTTTGAACTCTTCAATATTTTCTATATTATCAAGAGTAGGCTCTATTAATATCTCAGCAGTATCACCCTGCTCTTTTATAGTAATTTTTTCTTCTTTTTGCTCTTTTTTTATTCTTCTATTTGAATCATTCTTTTTAACTTTAGCTCTTTTACTAGGTGCTGAAGGGTCTCTTTTTGGAAGAGCAATATTTATATTTGGCATTTTTACTTTGAAATTAAAATTATTATCTTCAAATAAAACAGTAACAGTTATAACAAATCCAACAAGCACAAATATCCATAAACCAGCGTTTCCAATAAAAGGAGTTAAATCATCAACTATAATTGAACCTATGATTCCACTATATATTTTAGATTCAACAACTAAAGCTTGTAATGTAAGAGAACTAAATAAAAGAAGAATTACAACCATAGTTTTTAAAGAAAAATCTGCATAATCGAAATCCTCTTTAAAATTGATAATATAAAGAGGATATAAAAATAAGAAAAGATAAATATATGAAAGATACCCAAAATATTGATGTGAAATTTGAGCAAAAATATATCCTATCTTCCCAACACTTTGTTGAGTTGATGCAAATACTGAAAATTCTAAATAAAATATAATAAAAAGTAAGATTAGTGATAAAATTTTCTTAACTATAGTAAAGCCTTTATTTCTTTAATAACATAGCTATTTTACCTTGTAGTTTTAGCCATGCTCTATGTTCCATCAATGGAAAACCTGCCCAGAATTTTTTAGGAGTAGTTATTGATTTTGTTACTCCACCACGTGCAGCTATTGTAGTAAAAGGTGCTATTTCTAAATGCCCCGCTGTTGCACTTTGACCACCCATTATTACATACTGATTTAAAATTGTAGAACCTGAAAGTCCAACTTGTCCTGTAAGAATTGTACCTCTTCCTAATTTACAATTGTGCCCAATATGAACTAAATTATCAATTCTAACACCATCTTCAATAATAGTAGATTTAAAAGCAGCTCTATCAATTGAAGTATTAGAACCAATCTCTACATCATTACCAATTAGCACATTTCCATTTTGATAGATTTTTACATATTTTCCATTATTATTTGCAAAACCAAATCCATCACTACCAATTACAGTTCCAGCGTGAATGATACAATCACTACCAACTTGACAATCTCTATATACTGTAACATTTGGATAAATAACTGTGTTATCACCTATTTTTACATTATCTCCAATAAATGCACCAGCCATAATCGTACAGTCTTTACCAATTATTGTATCTTTACCAATATATACATTTGGTAAAATATTAGTATTTTCTCCAATAATTGCTTCATTACCTTCTGTTTCTATTAAATTAGGAGCAAAAAACTTACTTGCTTTTGCTAATGCAATGTAAGGTTCTTTACAAACTAAGGCAATTGTACCTTGAGGAACTTGATTTGAAAACTCCTCTTTTACAAAAACTGCTGCTGCTTTTGTTGCAGATAAATCATGTACATATTTTTTATTTTCTAAAAACGTAAGTTCGTGTTCATTTGAGTCTTTTAGTGTATTTAAAGAAGTGATTTCAATATCACTATCACATTTTATATCTAATGCTTGAGCTATCTCATTTAATTTCATTTATTTTCCCTTTTTTCAAGCAAAAGAAGATAGAAGAAGAGTTCTTCTATCTTTCCATTGCAACAACACCACTTTTAACTATTTCAAGTGGGTTGAATCTATTAATCATTATATTTGTAAAATTTGCAATTCTATGTGGTTCATCTGTCGCAGAAATAACAATTGCATCATCAGTAACATTTTGAATATGTCCATTATATGCTCTTGCAATTACTTCAACATCACTTATTGGTTGATTAATTGGTATTTTTATTAAAACTGTCTCTTTTTCAATAACACTTTTATGCTCATTTACTTTTAAAACAGGAATTAATTTATTTAATTGTTTTACAATTTGATCAATTACTCTTTTATCACCAGTTGTAACAATTGTCATTCTAGAGTACTCACTACCGGTAATAGGAGCTACTGTTAAAGAATCAATATTATATCCACGTGCAGAAAAAAGTCCTACAATTCTTGAAAGTGCATTGTGTTCATTTATAACAATAACAGAAATTACTTGTCTTATTGTTTCACTATCATAATAATGATTAAAATTATTCATTTAAATCTCCTATTAAAGTCATCTCATTTAAAGCATGACCATTTGGTACCATTGGTAATACCTCTTCATTTCTCTCTACAATAACTTCAATCATTGCAGGTCTTTTTTTATCAACAGCATCTTTAAGTGCTGCATCAAACTCTTCTTTTGTTGTAACTCTATAACCAAGTCCTCCAAAAGATTCTACAAGCATTTTAAAATCTGGTTGAATAGAAAGATCTGTTTCAGATAATCTATTTTCATAGAACATTGTTTGCCATTGTCTTACCATTCCTAAATAGTTGTTATTTAAAACAATATTTATAACTGGTAGATTTGATTGAACACAAGTCATAAGCTCTTGAATATTCATCAAGATTGAACCATCACCAGAGAAGTTAATAGAAACTTTATCAGGGTTACCTTTTGCTACTCCAATTGCAGCAGGAAGACCAAATCCCATTGTTCCTAAACCACCACTTGTTATAAACTGTCTTGGAAAAGAGAATGGATAAAATTGTGCTGTCCACATTTGATGTTGACCAACATCTGTTGAAATAATCGCTTTATTTCCTAAAATCTTACCAACTCTTTCAATAGGCCATTGTGGTTTTATAACTGTATTTGAATCAATATATCTTAATGGTTCTTTTTCTCTATACTCTTTAAGTAATGCAACCCAATTTGAATAATCATTAAGTTCCATATCTTTTAAAGATTCTAACATACCATCAACAGTTACTTTTAAATCTCCAACAATTGGATAATTTGCTTTAACAAGCTTTTCAATAGAAGCTGGATCCACATCAACATGAATAACTTTTGCTTTTGATGCAAACTCATCTAGTCTTCCAGTTACCCTATCATCAAATCTTGCTCCAAGAGAAATTAATAAATCTGTTTCATATGCTGCCATATTTGCTGAAAATTCACCATGCATTCCAAGCATACCCATTAATAATGGATTGTCATGTCCCATAACACCTCTTGCCATTAATGTTTCAACAACAGGTATATTTGTTTTTTTAGCAAACTCTCTAATCTCATGACCACAATTTGCTAAAATTGCTCCACCACCTACATATAGTAGTGGTTTTTTAGCTTTTGAAATAGCAATCATAGCTTTTTTCAATTGTCTTTTATTATAGTTAACTGTAGGCTTATATGTTGGAAGATTTACCTCTTTTGGATACTCAAAATTTCCTACTTCTGCTGTAATATCTTTTGGTATATCAATATGTACAGGCCCTGGTCTTCCAGTTCTTGCAATATGAAATGCTTCTTTTATTATTCTTGGTAAATCTTCAATTTTATTTACTAAGTAATTATGTTTTGTACAAGGTCTTGAGATACCAACAGCATCAATTTCTTGAAAACCATCAGTTCCTATAATTGCTGTTGGTACTTGACCTGAAATAACGACGAGGGGAATAGAATCCATATATGCAGTTGCTAAACCAGTCACCGCGTTAGTAAAACCTGGTCCACTTGTAACTATTGCAACACCAACTTTACCTGTTGATCTTGCGTAACCTTCTGCTGCGTGTATAGATGCTTGTTCATGTCTATTTAAAATATGCTCAAAATAATTTTGTTTGTATATTTCATCATAAACATTCATTATAGCGCCTCCAGGATATCCAAATACTGTGTCTACCCTTTCTTCATGCAATGATTCAATAACCATCTTTGCGCCAGTTATTTTCATAATTCTTATTCCCCCTATGTAATTTAAAGATTGTATTTTACATAAAAGTTCATTAAATAGGCTTTAACAAGTGGCTCAATATAGGATTTTAGGTATTTTTTAGGTATTTTTAGCTAATATATTTTAATATTAAAATAGGAGTTATTTATAATGGATGTAAATAGTATAAATACTAATGTCTCGAATTTAAACTCATTACAACAACAAGAGTTAAATAGAAGTTCTAACACATCTAAAATTGCTCCAATATCAGATGAAGCATTATCTTTAAATATAAGTGAGTCTTATAATTTTAAAAGAGATGAGCTATCAAATTCACTTCAAACTTTCAATGAAGGTATTGCAATAAGTGAAATCGCAAGAACTGGAATAAATAAACAAGTAAATATTCTTTCAAATATTCAAGATAAACTACAAACACAAGATATAGAAGATAAAAATCAATTAAAAAATGATATTGCAAATGATTTAAAAGATTTTACTTCAGTTGCATTTGATACAAAGTTTAAAAGAGAAACTATTCTTTCAATAGAAGATAATTACTATAATGAAAATAATCAATCTTTTCAAATAGAGACAAAAGAGGCTAATATAGAGATAAATAAAATAAATACACCTCTTATTTCAAATGATTTAGCAAATAATCTACAAAAAAAAGATTTAAATAACGAAACACAGTTTAATGATTTTGTTGAAATGGTTGATAATAATAAAAAATATCTACAAAATTTATCTGATAACTTCAAACAAACTTCTATGCAGATTCAAGAAAATGCGAAAGAAGTGATAACAAAACAGTATGAATTAGCATCTAATAATCAAACAAATAACGTAAATTTTGGAAAAGAAGCAAATGATTTTTCTAAAAATAATGTTATTTCAAATATGGGATATCTTGCAGTTTCTCAAGCGAATATAATCCAAGAGCAAAGTGTTAGGCTACTATCTTAGTTTATTAAACATTGATTAATAGCTACACCCTCTCTTAAACCATCATCTAAAACAATTGATTCTTTTTTATTTAAAACTTCAAAAATTGCTCTATAAATATATACTCCAACTTCGATGAACTCTACTCTTCCTTTACCAACAAGCTGTAAAATTTCATTTTCATTTGAGTTTTTAAATATATCTAAACAATCTTGTAAATCTGTTAGTTTAACTTTTGTTCCATTTACTTGGTCTTTATCATAATGAAAGAAGTCTTGTCCTAACTTAATTGCAGCAATTGTAGTTGGTGTTCCTGCAGTTGCAACAAAATTAAATTTTGTTATATCTTCACTTATATCTAACTCATTTAGAAAATTTCTAATATCAATTTTCTTTTTTTCTAAATCATCAATTAAATCTTCATAGTTTGAATATTTTTGAGTTAAAGTTACAATACCAAAATTAAAACTTCTTGCAAAGTATTTGTCTTTTGTATTTACTATAAGTTCAGTAGAACCCCCACCAATATCAAGTAAAATAAAATTATCAGAGTTTAAATTTTCTCTTTTTAATGCATATTTAACTGCAAGTAAAGTAAGTCTTGCTTCTTCTTCACCATCAATAATATTAAATTTTGCACCAGTTTTTTCATAAAAATATGATAAAACTTCAGTAGAATTACTTGCCATTCTCATAGCTGCAGTTGTTACACAAACTGCATCTTTTGGGTCATAACCTAATTTTTGACTAGATTCATTTATTGCATTTACAACTCTTGTTAAAGCCTCTTTAGATATCTCACCAGTCTCTACTAGCTTATCAGCCATTCCAACTACTTGGTTATATTCACCTATAGTTTTAAAATTTAAACAATCATAGACTAAAACTCTAAATGAGTTTGAGCCTAAATCTATTGCAACAACTTTTTCCATTATAAATGAGGAATTTTAATTTTTGAATTTAATAAATAACCTATTACAATCATTGCAACTAAAACAACTTCTTCAGAAACAAAACCTGTTAACCAAATAAGATACATTGCCCAAAGTAATATTGCACCAAGAGGAGTTGGAACACCTGTAAAGAATTTTTCTACTTCTCCAACATCAGCATTTAAATTAAACTGAATTAATCTTCTCAATCCAGAAATAACATAATAGATAAATGCAAAAGCAACTAATGGAGTATAAAGAACTAACTCTTTACCATCTATAATTGCAAAGTAGATAAACATTGTTGGAACAATTACAAAAGATAAAAAGTCCGCATATGAGTCTAATTGTACTCCAAAATCTGTTGAAAGATTATATTTTCTTGCTATTTTCCCATCTAAAATATCAAAACCACCTGCAAGCCATGCGAATAATGCTGCACCAAAAAATTGATCATGTGTTAAAAAATAAATTGACATAACACCTGAAATAATATTAAAAAAAGTTACTGTATTAGCTAAATTAAAATGATTGTTTTTATTAAATAAAAAACTCAAATTACTATCCTTTTATAAAGAAAATTGATTTCTTCCATTTTGTTTTGATTTATATAAGTTTTCATCAGCTATCTTATACAACTTATTTGCTGAAATATAGCTATGTGGCTGATAAATCACAGCCCCAATTGATATAGAAACAACATCAAGAACTTTACTTCCTTTATGCTCTATTCCTAAATCTACAATTCTTTTATTTATATCTTCAAGACACTCTACTAAAATATCTTCATCTGTATCAAATAAAACAACACCAAACTCTTCTCCCCCAAGTCTAAAAACATATTCGAACTCTTTATTAAAGTAAGTTTTTAGAGCATTTGCAACAGACTTTAAAGTTTCATCTCCAAAGTCATGTCCATATGTATCATTATATTGTTTAAAAAAGTCAATATCAACCATAATAAATGCACTTTTCCAATTATTTGCATTTGAAATAAATGGTAAATTATCAAAAATTGTATCAAAATATTTTCTATTATAAAGTTTTGTCATAGAATCAGTTATTGACTCTATTTTATATTTTTTATTTAAAATAGTCAGTTGATTATCTTTTTTAATTATCTGATATATGATGAACGCAATTATAGCAAAAGAAAATATAATTATTGTTATTAAATTGTAAAGAAGATAACTTTTCATATTTGAATAATCTATCAAAAACTCCCTTCTTTGCTTATATGCAACATCAACTTCATGCTCTTTTAAAAAACTTATTTGTTTTAGTATTACTTCATAAGCTAAGATTTTATCTATTTTAAAAGAAGTGATAATAGATTTATTTACATCATTTACAATTTTTCTTTCTTTTTCTGTTTTGTATGATTTGTAGTAATTCTGCCAATTTTTTAATATAACAGTTTTTTCAGCAGTTATGTCACACTTATTGTGAGTCATTTTTTTACATTTTATTATTGTTTGATAATTTTTTAAAACTATATCTAATGTAATCATTGGAACAAAATTACCAAAATATATATTATCTATTTGTTTTTTCAATTTATCTATTTGAGAGTTGAATACAAAACTTGCACTAATCAAAGCTAAAATAACTATTGTTACTAATATTGCAAGTTTAAAAGATACAGATTTAAAAACTTTACTTTTCATTTTAAGATTATACCAAAATAAATTTAATAGTTATTTACAATTTTAAAAATTTTTAACACTATTTAATTCACATTTTTTTGAAACTTTACAAAATATATTTTATATGATAGAATTTAGAAAATAAAAATAAAGAGTTCATTATGTTAGTAAATGATAATTTAACAGCATCAACAATTTATCAACAAATTGCTCAAAAAAAAGCGCAACTTGCTAATATAGATAAAGAAGAGTTCCAAAAATCTTCTTTTGAAAAAGAAGATAGTGTTAATCTATCTGATACTAAATATGATGAAAATGATTATGAAAGAGTATTAAGTAAATTTCAAAACTTGGACTCTAAAATACGAACTCATGAACAAACGCATGCCTCTTTGGGTTCAACAACTGGAGCAATTAATTATACATATCAAATGGGTCCAGATGGAAAATTATATGCAACAGGTGGTCATGTAAGACTTGATACATCAATACCAAAAGACCCAGATGCAGCATTAGCAAAGTTGGAAGAGTTAAAAAAAGCTTCAGGTGGTCCATCTGAATTAAGTAGTGCTGACGCAAGTATAGCAAGAGCAGCAAATTTAAATAAAATGCTTATTTTAAGTAGACAGCAACAAGGAGAATCAAATGAGAATTGATCAAATGTCAAATAACTTAAATGCTATGGTAGCTACACAAATGCAAGTTAATGAAAGTGCCCAAACAATAGCAAATGTTGCAAATGCAGTGGGTGATCCTCAAAATCAAGAAGTAAGTCAAGATTTAATTGATGCAATTGTTTCACAAATACCAAATACAATAGCATATAGTGCAAATGCAAATGCTATTCAAACACAACAAGAGACATCAAGTATGTTACTAAATATTAAGGCTTAAATAAATGGATAGATTAAATATTGTATGTCCACATTGTAATAAAGTAAATAGAATACCAAATAAAGAGTCTTATAAAGTAGCAAACTGTGGTAATTGTAAAGAATCTTTACTTGATACTACGCCTATTGAGTTATCAAATGAAAACTTTGACCATGTATTAGTAAATTCAGATATTCCGGTAATTGTTGATTTTTGGGCTTCTTGGTGTCAGCCTTGTAAAATGATGGCTCCAATATTTAAAGATGTTTCAAAAAAATATCCATTAAAAGTTTTATTTGCAAAAGTAAATACAGAAAATGAAGAAGCTATCGCTTCAAAATTTATGATTAAATCAATTCCTACTCTTATTATTTTCAAACAAGGTAAAGAAGTAAAAAGAGTAAGTGGAGCACTAGATCCACTAAGACTTTCAAATTTTATAAATGAGAATTTATAAAAAAGGTTTATTAATAAACGTTATAACCAAATAAACTACTTTTTATTTAAAAAATCATTCAATTCAACCAATTGAGTTTCATCAAAAAGTTTAATTGAGTGTTTATTTAAAAGTTTTGCAGTAACACCCAATCCTTCTATTAAATTTGAACTAAATGTTCCATCATAGACAACTCTTGTTCCACAACTTGGTGACTTTGATTTTAATAAAGCAACCTCTATACTATTTTCTAAACATATATCTAATGCTTTTTTTGCACCAAAGTTAAACTCTTTAGTTAAATCTATATTTGATTTTGTAATAACTTTATTATCTATTTGTTCAGCTGGTTCTCTTGGAATAGGTAGTCCTGAAATAACTTCAGGACAAATAGGAAAGATTTCATTTGAAGCTAATATTTTATCAAATAACTCCATATCATCAATAGATGATATAGAGCTACTGCCACTGTATCTTACTTTTTCACCTAATAGACAAGAAGATACTAATATTTTCATTATGCTTCTTCGTAATTATCTAAAAACTCTTTTTGGAAAAAAGTTGAAGTTTGAATATTATTAAATGCAGCTTTCATAGAAATAAACATTTGAGGATTTTCTTCTTCCATTTTTTCTAAAAGCTCTTTTGTTTTTGCTCTTGCATGAGGCATTTTAATATCAAATCTCATTGCTGGACAAGCTTCATCACCAATTACACTAATTTCATTTGTTTGCGCAAATGCTCTTAATTGTCTCTCTCTACAAAAAATTAAAGGTCTAATAACTTCTAATCCATTTTCTGCTTTATAAATAGGTGGCATTGATCTTAATGCTCCATTATATAAAAAGTTCATAAAAAATGATTCCATTGCATCATCTAAATGATGTCCTAATGCTAATTTATTATATCCTTGCTCTTGTGCTGTTGTATATAAATACCCTCTTCTCATTCTTGAGAAAAATGAGCAAAAAGATGAGTTCTTTCTAATTTTTTCACCTGCAAGTTCAAATATTTGAGTATCAACAATTTCATGCTCAATTCCATGCTCTTTACAGTGGTCAGCTAAAAATTGAACTTGTTCTCCCATTCCGTAAGTAACAGTTACTGCTTTAAACTCAAATTTAAAAGGAGCTACTCTTTGAAGATGTTTTAATGAATGAAGTAATGTTGTAGAGTCTTTACCTCCACTAAAACCAACTAATACTTTGTCACCCTCTTTAATTAAGCCATATTCAGCATTAGTTTTTCCTACAAGTTTAGATATTTTTTTACTTAATTCTACCAATTTAAATTTCCTATTTTCTATAATTTTTCGCAATTATATCAAAAAGTTTAAAAAATGAAATAAAACAAGTTTAAAATATAATAAAATCTAGATAATTTTTAATAAGATTGAAGACTACATACAAACTACACAAACATTATTGTATGATTCAAGTAATAAAAAAGTAAAGGAAAAATTTACTTCCTTGTTTAATTCACTTCTCCTTCTAAAATGTGTAATTAAGTCACCTTTACTTTTATTATCACAAATTAAATGCGAATTTTTTATAATACTACCACCTTAAAGGTGGTAGATTTCTTACAAGTATAATGCAGCAAACCAACCAAATAAAATCAGTGGTATATTATAATGAATAAATGTAGGTACTACACTATCCCAAATATGGTCATGTTGTCCATCAACTCCAAGTCCTGAAGTTGGGCCAAGTGTTGAATCTGAAGCTGGACTTCCAGCATCTCCTAAAGCAGCAGCTGTACCAACTAACACAGCAACACCTAATGGTGAAAATCCAAATTGCATTGCTAAAGGTACATAAATAACTGCAATAATTGGAATTGTTGAGAATGAAGAACCAATTCCCATAGTAACTAATAAACCAACAACTAGCATAAATAAAGCTGCTAAAGATTTATTATCTCCAATAACATGAGTAATAGAACTAACTAAACTCTCAATACCATGACTTGCTTTCATAACTTCAGCAAAACCAGATGCTGCAATCATAATAAATCCAATCATAGCCATCATATGTACACCTCTTGTGAATACATCATGAGTTTCATCAATTTTAATAACTCCACCAATCATAAATATAATAAATCCAGCTAAAGAACCTACAATAATAGAATCAGTATCTAATTGTAAATATAAAGCAACGACAATTGCGATAATTGCTGTAAATATATATGACATTTTTATTTCTTGATGTTCTGGCTCTATCTCTTTAATTTTTTCTAAACAATACTCTCTTGGTTTTCTATATGAAAAGAAAATTGCAACTAATAGACCTAAAAACATACCAGAAACTGGAATAGCCATAACATATGGTAATTGACTTGCTGTTACTGTTGCACCATTTTCAACTAGATTTTTTAATAAAATATTATTTAAAAAGATTCCACCAAAACCTACTGGAAGTAGCATATAAGTTGCTGTTAATCCAAAAGTTAAGATACAAGCTATCATTCTTCTATCAATTTTATACTCTGCAAAAACATGTAATAAAGGTGGAATTAATATTGGAATAAAAGCAATATGTACTGGAATTAAATTTTGAGAAGATACAGACGCTAATAAAATAAGAGTTAATAAAACAGTCTTAAACCAAAATATCTCTTTTCTTGTAGCATCATCTTTCATTTTAGAAATTATTTTTTTTGCTAATAAATCAGTAATACCTGATTTTGAAATAGCAACTGCAAAAGCACCTAACATTGCATAATTTAATGCAATTGTTGCTCCTCCTCCTAAGCCACTACTAAAAGAGTTAATTGTATCAAGTAAAGACATTCCTGAAACTAATCCTCCAATAATAGCACTAAAAACCAATGCAATAACTACGTTTATTCTAAATAGACTTAAAATAATCATAAGTAGTACTGCAACTACAACGGGATTAAACATAGTGTTCCTTGTGACAAAATTCTATACTAAAATAGCATATTAAGTGTAAATTAATTACTGTTTATTATATTGTTTTTTTATTTAATAATCAGTCAAAGGGATATTACTTTTTACTAAATTTTTAGTTTAATTAAATATAATTTGAACTCTAAATCAAAAAAGCGAGTTATTTAATGACAAAAGAAGAAGAACAAGAATTTATAGACAAGATAAAAGAAACAATTATGCCCTACGCCCAAAACATGACTAAAGAACAAATACAAAGCCTAGTTGAAAATGTAGAAAAACAAAATCCAAACTTACCTTTTGGCTTTGGAAATATGCTTTTAGAACAAATCCATTTACTAAAATATGGTGAAATAAAATAAATAATATTTAAATTAAGACTTAAAACTTTTATTAATAAAGGAAAAAAATGAAGAAATTTTTATTTAATGTCATATGTTATAGTAGTTTAATTTTTTTTATTCAAGGTTGTACATCTACAACAAATAATGAAATAAAAACTCCACAAAAAGACACTATTACTACAGTAGAAAAAAAAGAAATTAAATCACAAAAATCGCAAAATAATTTAAAAAAAGAAGAGAAAAAGCAAATAGAGATAAAAGAAAAAAAAGAAGAAATTGAAAAGAACTCTAAAAAATCAAAAGAAGAAAATAAACCAAAAGAAAAAGTTAAAATAGTCATCAAAAAAGTTGAAGTACCTGTAAAAAGTTCAAAACTTATTATTGGACAAAAAGAGTTAGTATATATACCTTCTGAAAAAATTACACTAAAAGGTAGAATAGATACAGGTGCAACTACTACTTCAATTAATGCACTAAATATCAAAGAAATAGAAAGAGATGGGAAAAAATGGGTTAAGTTTGACCTAAAAGATGAAAAAGGAAAACTTATTACTAAAGCTTTACCTATTTCAAGAATTGTAAAAATAAAAAGACACGGTGCAGCAGTTCAAGAAAGATATGTTGTAAAAATGAGATTAACAATTGGTGAGTTAACACAACTTATTGATGTTTCTCTTACAGATAGAAGTAAATTTACATTTCCAGTGTTAATTGGTAGAAACTTTTTAAATGGTCTTATTTTAGTTGATGTTTCAAAAGAGTATACAATTAATCCTAAAAAGAACCAAAAATGAAATCAAAAAATCAAATTTTAATATTTTCAACAGTATTAATACTAATTACTTTAGTATTAATGTTTTACAAAGTCAAGTACTTAAACTTCCCATTATTTGCAGATGATACTACAAATATTTGGAATATTGAAGCAAAGATTACTTTTGAACCAAAAGAGAATGAAAGTGCTATTATATCTTTAGCTTTACCTTCTAAACAAAGTAGACTTCTAATTTTAAATGAAGAGTCAACTTCTGCTGATTATGGATATAGTACAAATAAACTTCATGGTGTTAAAAAAGCTATTTGGTCAAAAAGAGAAGTAACAGATAAAAAAGAACAAGTTTTATATTACTCTATTGATATTATAAAAGATAATTACTACAAAACAAAAATTCCAAAAATCAAACAACAAAATGAAAATGTAGAGGTTTCAAAACCTATTGTTCAAGCTGCAAACTCGCTATTAAATAATATCTATCCAAAAAGTGCAGATAGTATTACATTTACTTCTTTATTAATAAAAGAGTTTAATAAAAAAGAGCCTTCACAAGCTGCTAATATGATTCAAAATAACTTTATGAAAACTCAAAAAGAAAAAAGAGATACACTTATAAAACTTATTAGAAGAATGCATTATAAAGCAAGAACTGTTGGTACACTATATTTAAAAGATAAACAAAGAAATGTAAACTTAACACCAATGTTAGAAGTTTATAAAGATGGAAAATGGTACTTATATGATATTGATAAAGGATTGGTAGGAAATAGTTCAAATATTTTTATTTGGCAAAGAGGTTCTCAATTCTTATTAGATGCAGAAGGAGTTAATAACTCTAGTGTTAAATTCTCAGTGACAAAAAATATTGTTCCTGCAAGAAGTGCTGCATTGATGAAAGATACAAAAAATCAAAGTGCCCTACTTGACTTTTCATTATTTACTTTACCAAATGCTTCACAAAACACTTTTAAACTTCTATTATTAGTTCCATTAGGTGCTTTAGTTGTAGTATTTATGAGAGTAATTGTAGGATTAAAAACATCTGGAACATTTATGCCTATTCTTTTATCTATGGCATTTATTGAAACACATTTAGTTCCTGGTATTTTAATGTTTATTCTTGTTGTTACAATGGGTCTTTTTGTTAGGTCTTATCTATCCCATTTAAATCTGCTTTTAGTAGCAAGAATATCTTCTGTATTAATTGTAGTAGTTGCTATTATGGCTTTTATGGCTATATTATCTCAAAAACTAGGATTATCTTATGCTACAAGTATTACATTTTTCCCTATAATTATTCTATCTTGGACAATAGAAAGAATGTCTATTTTATGGGAAGAAGAAGGAGCTAAAGAAGTTTTTGTTCAAGGAAGTGGTTCTTTAACTGTTTCTGTTCTTGCTTATTTTGCAATGACTAATAGTTTCCTTAGTTTTATTACATTTAACTTCCCTGAAGTATTACTTGCAGTTCTTGGAATTATAATTTTACTTGGAAGATATAGTGGATATAGATTAAGTGAATTATATAGATTCAAATCAATGGTAGATTAATATGTTTGCAAATCCTTTTAAACTAAAAAAACGTGGTATTTTAGGAATGAATAACAGAAATATCAACTTTATAGGAAAATATAATAATAGAAAAAATTTTCCTTTAGTTGATGACAAATTAAAAACAAAACAAATAGCACAAAAATATAATATTGCAGTACCTGAACTTTTAGGTTTTATTGAATATCAAGTACAAATCAATAATTTTAAAGACTATATAAAAAATGAAAATGGTTTTGTAATAAAACCAGCACAAGGAAGTGGTGGTAAAGGTATTCTTGTAATAGTTAAAACTGTTGGGAATAAATTTATTAAGCCAAATGGCGTTGAACTTGGATATTCTGATATAAAAAGACATATATCAAATATATTAAGTGGTCTTTACTCTCTTGGTGGTAAAAACGACATTGCTGTTTTTGAAAAACTTGTTGATTTTGATGATGCTTTTGATGGCTTTAGTTATGAAGGTGTTCCTGATGTTAGAGTCATTGTATATAGAGGATATCCTGCACTTGCTATGATGAGGTTATCTACATCTAATAGTGATGGAAAAGCAAACTTACATCAAGGTGCGGTTGGAGTTGGAATAGATATATCAACAGGTAAAGCTTTGAATGCTGTACAATTTGGTGACCCAATAAAAGTACATCCTGATACAAAAAAAGATTTAAAGCAGCTAAAAGTGCCTTATTGGAAAGATATTTTATATCTTGCTGCAAAATGTTATGAAATGACAGATATGGGATATTTAGGTGCAGATATTGTAATAGATAAACAACTTGGACCTTTAGTATTAGAACTAAATGCAAGACCAGGACTTGCTATACAAATAGCAAATAATTTAGGTGCATTACATAGATTTAATCAAATAGATGAAGTTGCAGGTAAGCATCTTACAGTAGAAGAAAAAGTAGAATACTCTTTTTCAAATTTTTAAAAGTAAGAAGAATTTCTTCTTACTTTTTATTTATCTCTCTAGCTCCTATATTTCCATATCTATGGTATGAATGAGAAATACTTTGCTCTTTAAAATAGTTTAATAACTCTATTCTTCCTTCCATCATTGGTTTCATTCTTACTACAAATGTACTTAAATGTTTAGAAGTAGCTTCAAAAATTGTTTCTGGAACTTTTGCAATATCAGAATAGATAACTCTTTCATAATTATCAATTACTTCAGCTAATTGTTCATCTGTATGTTTTACGATTCTATCTTTTGAAGTAAATAATGGTTTTGAATCTTTTAAGAAAGTCTCTACTTTTTCATTATTTAAAATAGACACAGTAAAGTTAACTTTTGCTACTCTTGCAGCTAAAATTCTACTAACAACTTCAAAAATTGTATCATCATCACTAACTCTTATTACAATTCTATGTAAAGGTAAATATCTAAAGTGATTATCTTCACCTCTTACTTCAAAATAGTCTTTTTCTTTAGAAAACTCTGTTTCAAAATTGTATAAATAAGACTGTAATGCAACATCAAGTTTTTTAAACTCTTCATCATCTTTATTTTTTTCAACACAATTATTAATAAATCTTGTTAAGTCATTGTTATATCTTTTTTCAATAGTTGGATAAGATTTCTCAGTAAAATCAACAAATTGAGTAATATAGTTATGAATACCTACTTTTCTTCCTGCTCCAACAGCAGATTTACCCATACCACCAAATGGTTGTCTTAAAACAATAGCACCAGTAGTTCCTCTATTTATATATAAATTACCAGCTTTCAAATTTTCTCTCCAGTAATTAACTTCTCTTTCATCTAAAGTTTCTATTCCTGAAGTTAATCCGTAACCAGTAGAGTTTACTATATCAACTGCATGTTTTAAGTTTCTTGCTTTCATTACAGCAAGTACTGGTCCAAATAGTTCATTTTTATGAATAAAACTACCCTCTTTCACTCCCCACTTAATTGATGGTTTTAACATATATTCATTTTCATCAGCATAAGAAGGTGCAAGTGCCCACTCTTCATTATCATCAAGATTTTCTATTGCATGTTTTAAATTTCCAGATACTTTATTTGCTAAAGTACCGATTCTATTTTTAAAATCCCAAACAGAACCAACATCCATAGATCTAGCTGCATCAACTAATGCTTTTCTAAAGTTTTTATCATTGTAAACTTCTTCTTCTAAAACTAATAAAGAAGTTGCACTACATTTTTGTCCAGAGTTTGCAAATGCACTATGACAAACATTTTTAATTGCTTGTTCTTTATCTGCCATATTTGTAATAATTGTCGCATCTTTACCACCTGTTTCAGCAGTTAAGAATAAATCTGGTCTTGTTTTTAACATGCTTGCAGCTGTATCTTCACCACCTGTTAAAATTACAAAATCCACATCTTTATTTCCAATTAGATGCTCTCCAGCTAAAGAACCAGGACAAGGAGCAAATTGTAATGTATTTTTAGATACACCAGCATCCCAAAAGCATTTGCACATTTCATATGCTGTTAAAGCTGCAACAGTTGCTGGTTTTATAATCACAGTATTACCAGCAGCAAGAGTAGCAGCAACTCCTCCTAAAGGAATAGCAACAGGGAAATTCCAAGGTGGAACTACAACACCAACACCTTTTCCTTTAAAATCAAGATTTTCATATTTTTCAAAATATCTTGAAGCATAAGTATAAAACTCAATAAAGTCAATTGCTTCACTAACTTCAACATCAGTTTCTCCAAAAACTTTACCAACTTCAGCAGCAGCAACTCCAATTAAGTCATCTCTTCTTTGTCTAACTTTGATTGCAGCTTGTTTTAATATTTCATGTCTTTGTTCATAAGTTTTACTTCTCCAACCATCAACATCATCTTTTGCAACTTTTACTGCTTTTTTCAAATCTTTTGCTGTTGCCATGGCAATTTTACCAGCTATTACTCCATCTTTTAATTGAGATTTATCAATTGCTGTATAAACTTCTCTTTTATCAACTAAATCTTCACCACCAATTACAACTGGTTTAATTTTGTGTTCTGTATCTTTTGAGAATTTCCATTTTTCTAAAATTGTTTTTGCCCATTGTTTATTTTGAGGTAAAACAAAATCAGTATCAGCTTCAGAATGAAATGAGTTTGTATCATATGAAGAGTTACTAAAGTCATCCCATTTTTCTTCAAGTCTATTTTGTTTTCTAAAGCTTCCAACATAAGAAGTATCAATATGAGAAAATGATTTCATAAATAAATCTTTTTGTTTATTCCAATCACTTGTACCAACTTTTAATCCAAATGAGTATCTAATAAAGTTATTTTCACCAGTATTCTCATCTAATCTTCTTACTAAATAAGCAATAGCATTTGTAAATTGCTCTTTTGCAGCCGTTGGTGCATATAATATTACACTTTTAGATATCTCTTTTATAGCAAGTCTTGCAGCTTCACTCATACCTTCTAGCATCTCTAATGTATGATATTCACTTGTACCATAATGTTGAGCTAAAGTTGTAGCATATGCTTGTTCAAATAAGTTATGAGAAGCTGTTCCTATATGCATATATTGTGCATTTTCTTTTCTTAATGCAAATTCTGCCATTCTTTTATAGTTTGAATCTGTATCTAATTTATCTGTATAAGTTACCATTTCCCAATGTTTTTGACTAGCTTCTGTCTCTTCCATCTCCATATTAGCACCTTTTACTAATCTGAATTTGATTGGACTTCCGCCATTTTCAACTCTATTTTTTGCCCATTTTGCTAAATCTTGTTGCCATAAATGAGAATCAGGAATATAAGCTTGCAATACAATACCAGCATAAAAATCTTTAAATTCTGGAAGCTCTAAAGTTCTTTTAAATACTTCAACAGTTATTGCTAAATCTCTATACTCTTCCATATCTAAATTAATAAATTTGTTTGTTCTTGTGCCATCAGGAGCAATATATGGATATTTTTTTGCTTGTGCATATATTAAAGATAATTTTTCAACTAGTGTTTTAACAGTACCTTCAAAATCTAAAGAGTTAATTTGAGAAAAAATAGTTGATATTTTAATTGATATATAATCAATATTTGGATTTTCTAATGCTTTTAAATATTTATCCATTCTCTCATTAGCTTCTTCTTCACCTAAAACAACTTCACCAATAAGATTTACATTAACTCTTGTTTTTTCTTCTTTTCTCATCTTTAAGTGACTATTAAAAGGCTCATCTTCACCTTTTAATACTACTGTTTTTGTATCTTCTCTAATCTCTTTTACAAATAAAGGAACAGATAAATCAGGTAAATATTTACCAAAGTTTTTAAATAACCATAATAGAGTTTTGTCTTTAGTTGTAAAGAAATGTGCCATTCCATGTTTTTCTAATAAGAAAATAATTTGGTCTGCAACCCTATCATTTAAATTTGTTCTAAAGCATTGGTCCATTAGCTCTATTAATAGAGCTTTATCTTCTGGATGCTCTAACATTTTATTCATTTTTACATAAAACTTTTTATCATAATCACTAACAAGTTCTGTTGCTCTATTTTGCCATTTTTCTGCAAGAGAAATAGCTGAATTTATTAGTTCTTGTTGATTTTCCATCGATACTTCCTTCAATTAATTAGTATTTAAATTAAATTCCAGTAGCCTTACCTGCATTTTTCCAAATGTACAAATAAGGAGGGCTTTAACCGCCAAGTTAGCCCTCTTTCTACTTTATATTTTCTTCTTATTTAATGTTTTTTTCCTAAATATGCTTCTTGAATTGCTTCAGAATTTAACAACTCTTTTGATGTTCCTTCATGTGTTATTTTCCCTACTTCAAGTACATATCCTCTATTAGCAAGTTTTAATGCTGCTTTTGCATTTTGTTCAACAATTAAAACTGTCATCCCACTTTGTGCAATTTCTTTAATTGCTTTAAAAATAGCTTTTACCAAAATTGGAGCTAACCCTAAACTTGGTTCATCTAAGATAAGTAATTTTGGTTTACTCATAATAGCTCTACCAATAGCTAACATCTGTTGCTCACCACCACTTAGTGTACCAGCAAGCTGTTTTTTTCTCTCTTTTAATCTTGGTAAAATATCATAAATCCATTCTAAAGTCTCCTTATCATGAGCTTTTAGTGTATATGCACCCATCATCAAGTTTTCTTCAACTGTTAAAGTTCCAAAAACTCTTCTTCCTTCTGGAGAATGAGACATACCTAAACTTACTATTTCATGTGCAGGAGTGTTTGTAATATCATTTTTATCAAAAATTATATTACCTTGCTTTGATTTTAATAAACCAGAAATTGTCTTTAATGTTGTTGTTTTACCAGCACCATTTGCCCCTAAAATTGTTACAACTTCACCTTTTTTTACTTTAAGTGAGATTCCTTTAATTGCAGCAATTGCTCCGTAACTTACATGTAAATCTCTTACATCTAATAATATTTCATCATTTTGCATTAATCTTCATCCTCGTCATCATCACTTCCAATATAAGCCTCAATAACTCTAGGGTCATCTTGAACAAAACTAGGAACACCTTGAGAAATCTCTTTACCAAAGTTGATTACTGTAATGTAATCTGTTAATTTCATTACCATTTCCATATCATGTTCAATCATCATAATACCAAGTCCCATCTCTTTAATCTTTAAGATGATATTAGTAAGCTCTATTGTTTCATTTTCATTAAGTCCAGCTGCAGGTTCATCTAAAATAAGAAGTTCTGGTTCTGCTGCTAAAGCTCTTGCCATTTCAACTTTTCTTTGATTACCATATGATAAATCAGTTGTTGGTGTCATTGCATATTTAGTAAGATTAAAAAACTCCATAAGTTCTTCAACTTTTTTCCAGTTTTTCTCTTCATCTTTTCTAAATGCAGGTGTATGAATAATTGAGTGATACCATTTTTGTTTTGATTTTGTATGACATCCTGCCATAATATTTTCTGCAACACTCATATCTTTAAATAATCTAATATTTTGAAATGTTCTTAATACACCTTTTTGTGCAATTTTATGTGGTGACATTCCAGTAATATCTTCACCTTTATATTTTATACTTCCTTTTTCTGGTCTATAAATTCCAGTAACACAGTTAAATAGTGTAGTTTTACCAGCACCATTTGGACCAATGATTCCATAAATTTGACCAGGTTTTACTTTGATTGTCAAATCATCAATCGCAACTAATCCAAAGAAAAATTTTGAAACATTTTCTATTTCTAATACATATTCCATTATTTTTCTCCTTTTAATGCTGCTGCTTTTTTCTTTAAGTATGTAGGTATATTTCCAAAAGTAGCTGGCCATACACCATTTGGTCTTAATATCATTGTAAGAACCATTGCTGCACCAAAGATTAGATATCTTGATTCTTTAAATTCTGTAAATAACTCAGGTAATACAAACATTACAAATGTTCCAATAACAACACCAGGAAGTGAAGCTGAACCACCTACAAGTACAATTGCAAAGAACATAACTGATTGCATAAAGTTAAAAGATTCTGGACTTACAGCTGAATACTGAATAGTAAATACAACCCCAGCAGCTCCAGCAATTCCTGCACCTAAAGCAAATGCAAATAGTTTGTAATAAGATACATTTATCCCCATTGATTTTGCTGCAATCTCATCTTTATGAATATAATATAAAGCTCTTCCATATCTTGAATTATCTAAGTTTCTAATAATTAGTAAAGTAATAATCAATAATGAAAATGCAATATAATATATTGCAGTATCTGACCATAATTCATATCCAAAAATTCTAACTACATCTATACCAAAAATACCATTTGGACCACCAGTCAAATCAAATACATTATTTTTTAATACTTGTTCAAAAATAATATTAAAACCAATAGTTGCAACTAATAAATAGTCACCTCTTAAATGAATAATTGGCCCTGCTAATAAAAGTGAAATTATTACAGGTAAAATTATTGCAAATGGAATTGTTTCAATTATCTCAAATCCAAAATGAATATTTAATATTGCAGTAGTATAAGCACCAATACCAAAAAATATTGCGTGACCCATATTAAAAATACCTGCACGTCCTAAAATAATATCTTGTGAAAAAGCTACAACAGAGAATACTAAAAATGTAATTCCTATACTTAACCATGCAGAATCAACGAAAAATGGGAAAAATCCCATAAATACTATAAATATCGCTGCTATTATTGTTGTTTTAGTCATTATACTTTCTCCGCTATTTTTTCACCAAGAATACCAGTAGGTCTAACTATTAAAATTATAATTAGTAGTATAAACGTAAAAGTATCAGCCCATTCTGTTGAAATATAACCAGAAATCATTGCGTTAAATAATCCTAATAATAATCCACCAATCATAGCACCAGGAATACTACCAATACCACCAATAATTGCTGCAATAAATGCATTTAGACCATAAAGCCATCCCATATCAAATGTTAAACCTCTATAATAAATACCAATAAAAAGTCCACCAACTGCTCCAAGAGCTGAACCAACAATAAATATAATCATAATAATTCTATTTACATTAATTCCCATTAATTTTGCTGCATCTTGGTCTATTGCAGTAGCTCTAATTGCTGTTCCAATTTTAGTTTTATTAATGAAAAAATAAAGAGCAACCATTAAAACTGCCGATAAAGCCAATATAATAACTTGAGTAAAAGTAAGAATAACTCCACCTAATTGCCATGTTGTATTTGGTATCAAATCTGATGGAAATATTTTCATATTTGGTCCCCAAATTAACATTATTGAATTTTGAATAACTAAAGAAGCACCTAAAGCTGATACAACTGCACTCAATCTAGGTGCTGTTCTTAAAGGTCTATAAGCTAATCTTTCTAAAATTACTCCTACAAAAGCAACAATTAGAGCAGTAAATAAAAATATTACTATTACTGAAAATATTGAAGTTGCACTTGCTCCAAAAAATTGTGAAAAAATTGTTAGTCCAACATAAGCAGAGAAGGCAACTAAGTCACCGTGTGCGAAGTTAATTAACTTCATCACACCGTAAACCATAGTGTACCCTAGTGCTACTAATGCATAAAGACTTCCAATAGTTAAACCATTAATTAACTGTTGAAGAAAAATATCCATTTTTTACCTTATTCTATTACTTTGTAAGAACCGTCTTTTTGGATTTCATAAACCATAAATTTAGCACCGATTCTTTCACCATCTTCTCTAAATGTAACTGGCCCTGTAATACCTGGGAAATCTTTTAGTGTATGTAAATAATTTGATATTTTTTTAGTATCAAAAGATTTAGTTTCTTCTACACCATGCATAATGGCTCTTAAACCATCAGCATTTACAACAGCCCAAATTGAAGGTGGCTTCATATTGTATGTATCTTCATACGCTTTTAAATATTTTTTAGCCTCTTTGTAAGGTAAAATATCTGGTGTTGGGAAGTTAATTAAAACTGTACCTTCAGCTGCACTTCCTGCAAGTTTTAAGAAATCTGGATTATCATTTGAATCTCCACCAACAAAATCTGCATTAATTCCTAATTGTTTTTGTTGTGCTCTTAAAAGTCCACCATCAGTATAATATCCTGAGTAATAAATTACGTCTGGGTTCATAGCTTTGATTTTTGTTAACATTGCTGTAAAGTTTTGAGTACCTGATTTAATCTTTCCTCTAAAAATTACATTTCCACCAATTTTTTTAATTGATTCTTCTGTTGCATCACCTAAACCTTCAGAATAAGAAGAGTAATCAGATAAAACAACAATTTTTTTGTATTTTTTAATATTTACAAAATAGTCTGCTGTAAAGTTACTTTGTGCAGAGTTTGGAAATGAGTTTCTAAAAAATGTCCAGTATTTTCTTTTAATTAAAGAATCACTTGTACCATCACTAGTTTGAAGTATTTTATTTCTATAATAAGTTGTTTGTGCTGCTTCAGTTGCTCCTGAAGTATAAGAACCAATTACTGCAAAAACACCTGCGTTTACTAATTTCTTAGCACACACAGCAGCTTTTTGAGCTTTTGCTTCATCATCACAAGTAACTACTTCGATTTTTTTACCAAGTAATCCACCTTGTTCATTTTTTTCATTTACAATAAGTTTAACGAACTGTTCAATTCCTTGACCTTCATTTGCATACTTTCCAGTAATAGGTGCTTGAACACCAATCTTCACTGTATCTGCTAATAAACTTGAGCTTGCAACAATTGCACTTAATGCAACAGCACTAGCTAGTTTAGATATCTTTATCATTTTTTCTCCTTTATTTATTTAAAACTTGGTTCAATAATATAACAACCAATAGAATATTCACCAATATTTGGTATGATTTTTACATTACCTCCTTCAAATCTTGATTTTAAATTTGAATAAGAATTTACTATATTATCGAAATTATCAATAATTTCTTCTATTCTTTGTTTACTTTTTTTACGAGCACTATTAGAAATATCTAAATAAAATGCGAATATAGCGTAGTCAAGAGTTGAATCAGTAAGCTTTGGTCTATCTATCATTTTACACATTTTATCTATTTCGTACTTGTACTCCTCTTTTACATTTCTAACACCATTTTTAATACTCATAATTACTCTCGAAACTGAGTCATTATCACTTTTATGTTCAAATCTTTCATCTAAAGTTAAACATAAAACATCTTGTGTTAAATACTTAGTTTTCATAAACTCTCTAAAATCATCTCTTGAAGGTAAAGAGCATCTCAATATATCAGCAACAGTTGCATCTAAAAATATCTCTGGTGCATTTTCAAGTTTTGCTATTTCTTGAGAAATATGAATTGTCAAAAATTTTGGTGGAGCATATGACAAAAACAACTCATCAGCTGTCCAAAAAGTAAAATTATTCTTTGCAGTTTCAATTCCTTTAATTACAGAATCAATAATCTCTTTTTGAGAAGGAAACTTATGCATTATTTTCTCCTACATAATTTTCATCAACCTCTTCTATAATTCCACTTTCATATAAAATATCTTCAATAAGTTTATTTTTTGAAATATTTATCTGATGAGATAAAATAATTAGTGCATTATCCAACTTCTTATCTATTTTAATAGTAAGTTGAGAAATTTCTCTTTTATTACTTTTAAGATGTTTATCAATTACATTTTGAATAATTTTTCTTTTATTTTTCTGTTTTGCCATAACTCTTACACTAAATTAAATTTTAGTAATACTAAAAGTAGTACTAATAAATATGTAATCATTATTTCATAGTGAAACTTAGCTGAAACTTAATTTTATTGTTATTTTTGTGTAATTTTTATCCATTTGAAATGTTTATTTAAAAAATTATAAAAATGCTACTCTTTTGCTATTTTTTAATCTTTTTTTGTTGAATAAACAATCCAAATATTATCATTATTAATCCAAATAGTGTAGAAATATATATTTTTTCACCCAATATAAAATATATAAATATTAAAGATAAAAAAGGAGAAATAAATATTAGGTTTGCGATTTTTGCGGTATTATTTGTGTGATTCATTGCATAAAGCCAAAATAAAAAAGTAATTCCCATTTCAAAAAGCCCCACATAAATTGCTGCAAAAACACCTGTATAAGCAGGATAGAAAAACTCATCATTAAAATACATATATATTATTATGATTGGAACAGCTATTAAGAAGTTACAAAATAAAGCTACAACAGCATCTTGTTTTTGTTTTGTATTGAATATCCAATATAAAGCCCAAATAATTGTACTAAATAAAGCTAACCCTACTCCTGTCAAATCAGAGAAGTTCATAGAAAAAGGCTCACCTTTAGTAGATATTATCAAAACTCCAAAATAACAAACAATTCCTGCAACAATATCAACAAGTCTTAACTTTTGTTTTAAAAATGGTACAGCAAGAAAAGATAACATAAGAGCCCACGTATAATTTATTGCTTGTGCTTCTTGTGCTGGCAATAGATTATATGCTTCAAATAAAATCAAATAATACATAAAAGGATTTAATAAGCCTAAAATAAAAATAAGTTTAATATTTTTTATTAAATGTTCAACAACTAAATAAAACTTTTTTTGAAAAACCAAAACAATAAATAAAACAAACAAAGAAGTAATAGATGCTAAAAGTAAAAGCATAACAGGAGATAAATAAGCCAATGCAATTTTAAAAGCAGTAGCAACAGTTGACCAAAGGAAAATTGCACTGAGCGCAAACTTATAAGCTAAATTTTCTGAATTTTTTATGATTTTACCTTTAAAATTTTATAAAAAAATGACAACTTTGTGTATTTTGGCATTCTATTAAGATTAGTTTAACTCTAATTAGTTAATAATTTTATAAAGTAAAAGTATTAGGATAAAAATAATGAATAAATATAAGCAATTACAAAAGGAATCTAGTGCTTTAAATATCTTATTTATAGAAGATGATGATGATTTAAGGCTTCAAACTGAAAAGATATTAAAAACATTATTCAACAATGTTGTAACTGCAACAAATGGAAAAGAAGGTTTAGAAAAATACAAAGAGTTTTATAATGTAAATAGCTACTATTTTGATATAGTAATTACTGATATTAAAATGCCTCTTAAAAATGGTATTGAACTTACTAAAGATGTACTTAAAATAAACAAAGAACAAGATGTTATTGTAATCTCTGCATATGAAGATTCAAAATATCTAATTGAACTAATAAATATAGGTATAAATAATTTTGTTCAAAAACCATTATTAATTGATCAATTAGTTGATCCTTTATTAACTATTTGTAAAAAAATAAATAGTAATAAAGTAGAATCAGAAAAAGTATTCCTAATAGAAAATTTTGTATGGAATAAAGAGAATAAAGCATTATATAAACAAGGGAAATTAGTAAAACTTTCATCAAGTGAAGTAGTACTATTAAACTTATTAATCAATAATCCTTTTATTACTTTTTCAAACGAAGATATTTACAACACAATTTATAGTGATAAATATGATAAAGAATTAAGTATAGATTCTATTAAATCCTTAATAAAAAGAATCAGAAAAAAGATTCCAACAGATTTTATAAAAAATATTTATGGTGAAGGTTATAGAATAAATAAAGATGTATTTGTAAAACTTTAAATACTTATAAGTATTATACATTTATATTTTGTATAATACTTTATACCTATTTTAATTAACATTTAATATTTCATTTCGTTTAAATGAAATCTACTTTAAAACTACTATTTTATCAGATATTAAAAAAGTGCTGTTATAATTTCGTCCCTAAAAAAAATTGAAAGGTTTGAAAGTGAGAATAACTCTATCTCACAAAGAGTTACATGAATTACAAAAACTTTGTTTAGAAAATGGAAAACAAGAGTTATTTAATAAACTAACAAATGAAGAACATAAATCTATTCAAAGTAGAACACCAAAGAAAACAAAAGCAACACAAAAAGCTACAAAAGTAAGACAAGATATTGCAAGAAAAAAAATAGAAAGTACTGTAAATATGATGAGACTTTTTAACCAAAAAATAACAGTATATAGTGTTGCAAAAGAGGCTCAAGTAAGTTATAACACTGCTAGTAAATATAAAGAGTATATATTAAAAAATGCTCACTAAATAAAAAAGTTTTATACTTTTTTATTTTCTGTTAAAAGAATCTTTAATTTTTAGAAAACTTCTCATATTAAAGTGTATATTTTTTAACTTTTAGATATTATTTAATATCTTTAATGGAGAGTATTATTTATGAGAAACTTTATTAGTTATGAAAAATCATTAGAAATATTAAGAAATATAGAGACAAAAACACCTGCAATTCAAAAGATGTTTTTAACAGATGCACTAGGACATGTAATAGCTCAAGATATTATTGCTGACCACAATAGTCCTGAATTCCCTACTTCTGCAATGGATGGATATGCTATAAAAGCTGAAGACTTAAATAGTGAAGAATTAATTACAATTATTGATAAAAATCCAGCTGGTAGTGTTGTTGAATCTGAAGTTACTCAAGGTGTATGTATTAAAACTTTTACAGGCTCACTAATGCCTAAAGGAAGTGATACTTTAATCCCTATTGAAAATGTTGAAGTAATAGAAGATAAAATAAAAGTGATAAAAAAAGTTCCAAAAGGTTTTTCTGTTAGAGAAATTGGGGAAAATTATAGAAAAGATGAAGTTCTTATAAAAAAAGGAACTATTGTTAGTTTTGCTGAAGTAGGTGTTCTTGCTTCACTTAATATTGCACAAGTTGGTGTATTTGTTAATCCAACAGTTGCTATTGCTAGTACTGGAAGTGAGATATTAGACTTAGGAGAGACAAAAACAAATGATTCTCAAATAAGAAGTTCAAACCATCTAACAATTGAAGCTTTATGCAAAAAAGCTGGTGCTGATGTTGTTCAAATGGGTATTGTAAAAGATGATATTGATTCTATTACACAACTTTTACAAACAGGTCTTCAAAAAGCTGATATTGTAGTGACAACAGGTGGAGTTAGCGTTGGAGATTATGATTTTGTACAAGATGTTATAAAAGAAAAATTAAATGCTGAAGTTTTATTTCATGGTGTAACAGTAAAACCAGGAATGCATCTTTTAGCAGCTGTTAAAGATGGTAAATTGATTATTGCATTACCAGGATTTGCATACTCTTCAACTGTTTGTGCTATTTTATATGTATTGCCTTTTATATATAAATTAAAACAATCAAATCAAAAACTTCCAATTGTAAAAGCTAAAATAAATCAAGATTTTCCAAGAAGAATGCCAAAAACAATCTTCACAGCTTGTAACGTACAATATATAAATGGAAATTATGAAATTAATTTTGATGGTAAAAGAAAAGGAACAAGTGCGATATTAACAAATATGCTTGAAACTCCAGCGCTTCTTATTCAAAAAGATGATAGTGAAGATATAAAAGCTGGTGATATGGTTGATATTTTGCTATTAGACCAGTTAAAATGATTGAAAACCTAAAAACATACAAAGTCTATTTCTTTTTAGTTCTTTGTGTGTTATTTTGGTCTGGAAACTTTATTTTAGGTAGATTTATAAAAGATGATATTACTCCAATAGAATTATCATTTTTTAGATGGATTTTTGCTCTTATTTTTATTCTTCCTTTCTCTTTAAAATATATGAATCTAAAGAAGTGCATAAAAATCACAAAAGAAAACTTTTTTATATTGTCTGTTTTATCAATACTTGGTATCACTTTATTTAATACAATAGTTTATATTGCTTTGCAAACAACACAAGCAACAAATGCTTTACTTATAAATTCAACTACACCACTAATTGTTCTTTTATTAAGTGTTTTAATATTAAGAAATAAAATAAGTAAAATACAAGTATTAGGATTTTTATTATCTACATTTGGGGTTGTTTTTATAGTTTTACAAGCAGATTTTTCTAAAATTGATAACTTTACATTTAATCATGGTGATATATGGATAATTGTAAGTGCAACTATTTGGGCTTTATACTCTATATTTTTAAGGTTTAAACCAAAAGAGTTAAATCATGTTGAACTGTTTACAACTATTGTATTTCTAGGCATTATTTACTTAATTCCTTTATATTTATATCAAGGATACTCAATAAAAGATGAGATTGATATATTTTATAACAATTGGCAAATTATATTTTATGTATCATTTTTTGCTTCTGTTTTATCTTTTTATTTTTGGAATTATGCAGTTTCACAAATAGGACCAGAAAAGTCTAGTCAATTTGCACATCTTATGCCAGTTTTTGGAGCAATTTTAGCTTATATATTTTTAAATGAAACAGTAGAGTTTTATCATTTGATTGGAGCTTGTTTTATTGGAGTTGGTATATATTTATCTCTATTTTTAGCAAAGCACTAACTAATCATCTTTTAGTAGTGCTTTCTCATTTATCTGTTTATTTGGTTTGACACCTAATTCTAAAAATTCTTGACTTCTATTAAGTAAATTTCCTTTACCTTTTGATAATTTATTTAATGCACTTTCATAAGACTTTGAAGTTCTATTTATATGTACTCCAATATCTTCTATATCTTTTACAAATAGTGCAAATTTATCATAAAGGTTAGCTGCTTTTTTAGAGATAAGTTCAGCATTTTGATTTTGATATTCCATTTTCCAAATATTTTCTATTGTTCTTAAACTAACATATAAAGTTGATGGAGACACTAACATAATATTATTTTCAAAAGCTAATTTAAATAAAGAGTTATCATTTGATACTGCAAGTAAAAAAGCAGGCTCAATTGGAATAAACATCAAAACAAAATCCAAAGTTCTAACTTCTTTAATATCTTCATATCTTTTAGTGCTCAGACCTTTTATATGAGTTCTTAAAGATGAAATCAACTCTTTTATTGCTTTTTGTTTTTCTTGCTCTTCACTTGCTTGTGAATAGTTACTATAAGAGTTTAAAGATACTTTAGAATCAATAATAATATCTTTTTCTTGAGGTAGATGTACAACAACGTCAGGACGAAGCCTTTTACCTTCTTGAGTAAAAGAACTTTGTGTTGTATACTCTATTCCTTCTCTAAGACCACTTTGTTCTAAAACTTTTTCTAATATTAATTCACCCCAATCACCTTGAGTTTTATTATCACCTTTTAAAGCTTTTGTTAGATTTATAGCATCATTTGATATTTGAACGTTTAGCTCTTTTAAGTTTTTTATCTCATTTAAAAGATAAGTTCTTTGCTTAGTTTCATCAGAATAAATATCATTTACTCTTTTTCCAAAATTATTAAGTTGCTCTTTTAAAGGAGTTAGTATTTGATTTATATTTTCATTTGATTTTTTACTACTTTGTTCAAAAAGTCTATTTGCAAGATTTTCAAACTCCTCTTTCATCTTTTGTTTTGAGTCTTCTAGTAGTTGGATTTTCTCTTGAAAATTTTGTTTGTTTAAATCATATTCTCTTTTTTGTGATTGTAGTTTTTGTTCATATAACTCTTTTTGTGAGTTTATTTTTTCACTAACAGCTTGGATTTTAATATTTGCTTCATTTGTAAGAGATTGAAGCTTAGCTTCATATTTTACTTTTAAAAAAAAGTAAAATATAAAACCTGAGATAATAAAAGTAGCTAAAACAGCTATACTTATATAAATAACAATATCATTCATTGATATTAAATTCTTCTTTTAAAGCATCACTTGGATCACTTATTTTATAAACATCATATCCCAACTCTTTAAATCTTTCAACTAATGGCGGGTGAGAATAGTAAAAGAATATATACAATGGGTGAGATAAAGGAAATGATTTATTTTCATTTGCTAATTTTAATAATGCATTTACTAAATCATTTTTTGATTGTAAATTTGAACCAAATTCATCTGCTGCATATTCATTGTGTCTTGAGATCAAAGAGATTAAAGGCATCAAGAAAAATGATAAAATAGGTGAAAATAGTAAAAATACAGTAATAATTGCATATGGTTCATTTTTTATAGATAATCCCAAAAATAGTTCATCATCTAAATTACCAAAAATAGCAAAAAATACAAACATAACTACACCCATTATTCCTATATTTTTTAAAATATCTCCATTTTTAAAGTGCCCTAATTCATGCCCTAATACAGCCAAAAGTTCATTATGAGTTAGTTTTTCTACTAAAGTATCAAATAAAACAACTCTTTTAGTACTTCCCAGTCCACCAAAATAAGCATTTAATCTATTATCTCTTTTACTTGCATCAACTGAAAATACTCCACTACTTTTAAAGCCTACTTCATCAAGTAAACTCTCAATTTTAGACTCTAACTCTTTATCTTTTAGTGGCTCAAATTTATCAAACATTTTATCTCTAATAACAGGATAAATCATATTTATCAAAATAATCACAGCAAAAATAAAAGCAAATCCCCAAATCCACCATAATGGTAAATTCTCAATAATAAGTGAAATCCCAGCTATTACTAAACTTCCAAATATTAAAAATAAAATCCCAGTTTTTACTGTATCTTTGATAAATAGTGCTGGTGTCATATTAGAAAAACCATACTTTTTATCAAGTTTAAAAGTAGTATAAAGGTCAAAAGGTAAAGATAGTACCCAATTTATTATGATAAATAAATCTACAAAAATAATAGCTTTTAGCCAACCTTGCTCTACACTAATTAGTAAATCTAAATACTTTAATCCAAATCCAATCCATAAAATAAATAGTATAAAATCATAAAATGAAGAGAGTATTGATATTTTCTCTTTTTCTATACTATAACTTCCTGCTTCTTCATACTTCATAGTATTTAATATAATTGCAGGCATACTCCTAGCTTTGCTTACAAAGCCAATTTGCATAAATGATGTATATACATTAAGAAAAAAATATACACAATATGCAATAACAAATATCTCTAACACATCTATCCTTTTTAATTATAAGCTTTTCGAATAATACTATCTTTGTACTTGTAAGTTAGTAAAGAAAAAATATTTATTTATTTTCTAATAATAACTTCTTAAATACGTCGTTTAAATCTTTTACAATTTTCTTTTTGTCACTTATATATAATATTTCATAATCTTTATTAAAAGATTTTTTCTTCCAATTTATACTTCCAAAAGCTACTGTTTCTTTATCAAATATTGCCATTTTTATATGTAATTTTTTGTTTGTTAATATTACTTTTATTCCACTATCTTTTAAATAGTTATATAAAGTATCTTTTTCTTCTGATACTTTCTTTTTATCCATTATTACAGTTACTTCTTTGCCCTCTTTTGCACTTTGTTTTAGTAACTTTGCAAGTTTTTTGTATGTGAAGTTATACATTGCAATATCAATACTCTTTTTTGAATTTGAAATAAGTTTTGAAATTGCATTTATACTATTATCTGAATCATTTGGTAAAAAGTATAAATCTTGTCTAGCAAATGCAAAATTTAATACAAATAATAAAATCAGTAAAAATCTCATTGAAATACCTCAAATAACTCTTGTGGTATCTTTGCAGGTTTGAAATCTTTTAAATAAGCCAATTTAAAAGTTCCTGTAAATAAAACTTCATCATCTCTTTTTACTTCTTGATACATAACCAAAGAAGCACTTTTTTTAGATACAAGTGTTGCAGTTACATCTAAAACATCTGCAAATTTTGCTGATTTAATATATTTTGCTTGCACCTCTTTTACCACAAAAAACTCTGTAAGACTTGTATGAGGAGAAAGCCCTTTATCAAAGAAAAGTTGAGAACGTGCTCTTTCACAAAATTTTAAATAATTAGCATAATATACCACACCACCAACATCTGTATCTTCATAATAAACTCGTATTTTCATAAAATAATCCCTATTTATAACTCTTTTGACATATTTTACAGTTACTATTTTAAAGGTGCGGTTAATGTCATTAATTGATTTTTCTTATTTTTACCACAAAGATTCACTTTTTTACCTTTATATAGTTTTTTTTTAACACTATAATACAAATTTATTTACCATACTAAACTAAGGATGTATATGAATACCACACCTTTATCCAAATTAGGTTCATTATCAATTTTATTTATTGCAAGTTTAACTATTATGGTTGGGACGGTTGTCGCTCCTGGTCTTATGAGTATTTCAAAGAACTTAGGTGTTCCAAACTATGCAACATGGCTTATGACTATTCCATCGTTGGGTGTTGTAATTATAAGTTTTTTTTCATCTCGTTTTATTGAAAAATTTGGTTATTACAAAGCAATGATTGTTGGACTTATATTTTATGGTTTTTTTGGTGTTATTGGTATGTTTTTACATGGATTTTTGTTGGTATTTCTTGATAGATTTTTACTTGGTGCGATGACAGGTATAATCTTAGTTTCAGTAAATGGATTGATATCTGAGTTTTTTCAAGGCAAACAAAGATTAAAAATGATTGCTTTACAAGCAATAGCTATTGAACTTGGTGGAGTTCTAATTTTAGGAACAAGTGGTGTTTTATCTACAATACATTGGAACTATCCATTTTTGATATATCTTTTTGCATGGATATTTTTAGTTTTTCTTTTATTATTTATTCCAAATCCTAATAAAAAAGCTTCAAATAAAGAAAATGAAGAGGAATTTACAAATATAAAAAGCTCAATAAAAGAAGTACTTTTATATGTTGTATCATCAATGTTTCTATTTTTTATAGGAATAATAGTTCTTCCAACATATTTACCATTTTATGATATGGCTGAAGATGAGATTGGATATTTACTTGCATTTATCTCTTTTATAGCAATTATCGCTGCAGGAACTATTCCTAAACTCACTTCTAAATTAAAAGAGAGAAATGTTCTAATTATTGCTTTTTCTTTTTATATGATTTCTCATTTTATATTCTTTTCAACATCTAACACAATATTTTTTATAATTGCAGGAGTTTTTCATGGTAGTGCATTTGGTTTAACTATTCCACTATTAAACCATATGACAATAGAGAGAAGTAGTTCAAAAAAACTAAGTAAGAACCTTGCATTATATACAATGATGGTGTTTTTGGGACAATTTCTATCATCTTTTATGGAGTTTATTCCCGTATCAAGAGCTTATATATTTTTAATAACCTCTATTTTTGCATTAGTTATAGTTATTTATTCTATTATTAGATTAAAAAAATTTAGCTAAAATAAGATATGAAAAATATAATAAATATTCCTTTTCCTAAGATTGATAATCAAACAGTAGAGTTTCAAATATTAGATTTAAAAACTCTATTCAAAATTAAAATACCCCATAATATCGAATATTATCATAGGTTACAATTTAATTTTATTATGATAGTTCTTGAAGGAGAAGGAATACATCGTATAGACTTCAAAGAGTATACTTATAAAAAAGGTACAGTATTTTTTATAAAAAAGAATCAAGTTCATGCATTTAAATTAAATCCAAAACTACAATGTTACATACTACAATTTACAGATTATTTTTTAAATAGTCTAATAAAAGATTGCGTAGATAATATTTTTGATTATATGAAATATGAACCAACTATGCAATTAAGTGAAAGTTTATTTGAAGATATAAATCTAAATATTCAACTTTTAAATAATCAACTAAAAAAGAGTACTGATAAATATAAAGAATCAATACTACAATCTCTTTTTCAATCATTGCTATTTCAATTAAAAAGGCAAAGAGAAAAAGCAAATACAAAAATAAAAGAGCAAAATATATATTTAAAATTTGTGCAAGAAGTTCAATCTTCTCATAATTATTCAAAAAAAGTAAGTGACTATGCAAAAAATTTTAATATATCAACAAAAACACTATCTAAAAAAATAAAAAATCATACTGGTGAATATACAAAAGATTATTTAAATAAATATCTAATAATTCAAATAAAAAGATACCTTTTAGATGAAAATTTGACAATCCAAGAGATTGCTAATAAACTTGAATTTGATGAGACAACTAATTTGATAAAATTTTTTAAAAAGTATGAAAACAAAAGTCCCACAGAGTTTAAAAAAACTCATGGGATAAGATAGAAGTTAAACTTTTTGAATTTCAGTGATATATGTTACTGCAACATTTTGTGCAAAATTTGGAACATCATCAAAAGCTTCTTGACCAGCAGGTGAAGCAAATGCAGCTTCAGCATCTTCAATAGAATCAAACCATAATTCTGAAAATCCATCAATTGGAGAATCAGGATATTTTTCTCTATCTATTGGATTTATTACATATTTTCTAAGCCCTGGAACTTTTACTGCAATTTCTGAATGCACTTTTGTCCAATGCTCAACAAACTCTTCAAAACTTTGTTCTGTTTTTTTTGTTATTAAACCAACGTGTTTAAATGCTTTTTTTCTGTCATATTATTCCTTTTATTTATTTTAACCACATATTTGCGATAAGTTCATAAGATTTTATTCTTTTTTCTGGGTCATATATCCAAGAATTTATCATAATCTCATTTGCACCTGTTCTTTGAGCTAAATTATTAAGTCTTTCTTTTACAAACTCTGGTGTACCCCAAATTGATTCTCTTAGTTTATTTAAGATTCCATTCTTTTCCCAATCTTCCCATAGACTATCCATTTCATTTGTTGGTTTAGATAATAACTTATCTGTACCTCTATTTAAATATAAAAATTTTTGTTGTTCTGTTGTTGCCAAATATTGCGCTTCTTCTTGTGTTTGGGCACATACAGCATTTATACAAATAATTATATAAGGCTCACTTAAATGCTTTGATGGTTTAAAGTTTGTTTTATACTCTCTTATTGCAGCTTCCATAGCATCTGGTGCAAAGTGCGAAGCAAAAGCAAAAGGTAAACCTTTTTGTGCCGCTAAACTTGCACTAAAAGTACTTGAACCTAATAACCAAATTGGTATATCAAGCCCATAACCAGGAATGGCTTTTATTGCATTTGGTCCACCCTCTTTTGATAAATAGTATTGTAAGTGATTTAACATAAGAGGAAAATCTGAACCATCGTTTTTATCTCTTCTTAGAGCCATTGCAGTTCTATGGTCAGAGCCAGGAGCTCTTCCTAAACCTAAATCTATTCTATTTGGATATAAAGATTCTAATGTTCCAAATTGCTCAGCTATAACTAATGGTGGATGATTTGGAAGCATTATACCTCCAGAACCTATTCTTATTTTTTCTGTATTTGCACCAATATGACTTAAAACTACTGAAGTCGCAGCACTTGCAATACCTTTAATATTATGATGTTCAGCAATCCAATATCTTTTATAGCCAAATTTCTCTACGGATTTTGCAAGTTTTGTACTATTTTTTAGTGCACTACTTATTGTAAAATTTTCACCAACAGGAACTAAGTCCAATACAGATAGTGGTATGTTTTTTGCCATTACTATCTCCTTATTTACTAATATATAATCGAAGTTTAACTATATATTTCTTAATTTACACTTACTTTACTTTAGGTAAGTAAGTGTATTATATTTCTAGAAGTTTTTATATATTACTAAATCTATAAAAAAACCAAAATATGTTAAAATCCATTTTAAACTAATATTATTTAAGGAATTTTGTGTCTATTTTTGCATTACAATCTTTAGCTGGTGGCTTTCTAGATGAAGATTTACAACATTTTAATAAAAACTTTGATGATTGGTGTATTCAATTTGATAGTTATGAAGATGCTATGGATATAGCTCAAACTTTAGAAAATCAAGAATCTATTGATATAGTTGAAATAACACCATTAAGTTATCCGAAATATTTTTTTAATTCATTACAAGGAACTATTTACGCTACAAGACAAATAGAAGATGAGATTATTTGCGTTGTAGAACCAACAATCGGTGCTAGTTTTAGAATTGCAATTTGTAATTTAAAAACAAGAAATGTAAGATTAACAAAAACTCGATATAAAAATATTCCTAGTATTGAAGGTGCTTTTAGTAATTTTGGAGAGTAAAAAATATAGCATATAGTAGAAAATTCTACTATATACTAAATTAGTCTTTTAAACTATTAAAATACTCATCATCAACAGGTTCAAGCCATTCATTGCTTGTCTCTTCACCTGGAACTTCTACTGAAATATGACTAAACCAACTATCAGCTTTAGCACCATGCCAGTGTTTTGTATTTGAAGGAATAATTACAATACTTCCCTCTTTTAAACTTACAGGCTCTTGACCTTCTTGTTGATACCAACCTTCACCTGCTGTACAGATTAAGATTTGTCCTCCACCACTTTTAGCATTATGAATATGCCAGTTATTTCTACATGCTGGTTCAAATGTAACATTAGCTAAGAAAATTGGAGATTCTTTTGGGTTAACTAAAAAATTTAAAAATGAGTCACCGATAAAATATTTTGCATATGCATCATTTGGTTGACCATTTCCGAACATATTCGCTTTTTCAAATTCTTCTTTATTCATATATTTCATTTTAATTTCCCTATTTTGTTTGAGAACTTGTAACAAATTAATTAAGGGAACACACATTAAAAATATAATATTAATAGTTACAAATTACTCCATTGTCATTATAAAATAAATATTAAAAAATCAATATAACTATTCTTTAAAAAAATTGCCTAATTCTTCAAATAAAAAAATTTCTAATTTATTGTGATATTTTATACTCTTCAATTAGTTTAGGCATCATCTGCCCTATTTGTTTATAATCATATTTAAAACTATGTTTTACAGTCTCATATAGTTTGTGATTTTTATATTTTTCATGCCATCTATTCTGTTTAGTTTCATATAAATTAAAATACTCAAATCTTAATTTATATGCTTCTTTTAGTAGTGTATCTTTCATATGGTATTATATAAAAGAGTTCTTTAGATAATTATTTGAAAGGTATTTTTATAGTAAATCTTACACCTACTCTTTTTGTATTTCTTATAATGTTTTTTGCTTCAATATCTGCATTAAAGTGTTTTGTTATTATTTGTTGAGACATATAAAGTCCAATACCAGTTCCGTTGTATTGATGTTTTGTAGTAAAATATGGCTCAAATATTTTATTTAAGTATTCTTGCTTTATTCCACCTGCATTATCCATATAATCAAAATATGCAAAATTTGTACTTTTATATATCTTAAGATTTATTTGTCTATTTTCAATATTATTTATCTTAAATGCATCCAAACTATTATTGAAAAGATTCATTAAAACTTGAATCAATTCATTTTCATATCCACTTATAATAACTTCTTCTATGTGTGTTGATAGTTTTACATTATTTGATTCAAGTTTAGAACTTATAATCTTTAGAGTCTTTTTATATACATTTTGTAAATGAAACTCTTTTTTATCTTTTTTACTATTTAAAAAGTCTCTAAAATCATCTATTGTTTGAGATAAATGATTTGCATTTGATAAAATAATCTCAATTGATTTATCTTGAGATTCATCAGTTAAAAGACCTAATTGTTTATTTAACTGCATTCCACTTGCACAAGTAGTTATGATAGATAAAGGTTGTCTCCATTGGTGAGCTATATTTTCCATCATTTCACCCATTGCAACCATTTTTGATTGGTATGCTAGTAAAATATCTTTTTTCTTATTTTTTTCTACTTCTTTATATATTTTTCTTCTATATTTTAAAAAGTACTTCTCTAAATATGTAGAAACATACAATGAAATAGCAAATAAAATAAAAGCAATCAACAAAGAAAAACTCAGCATCTTATAGATATATTTTCTATTTTTTTCATCTAATTCTTGCTTCTTTTCTTCAATCATATAATCAATTTTTTGATTATAAAAACCAGAAGCAATTGCTATATTCCATTTATCAAAACCTTTTACAAAAGAGGTTTTACTTGCAGGAAGGTTAGTTTCTGGCATAACAGTAGATACATAACTTACAAAACCTTCACCTTTTTTTGCAGTATTAATTATCTCTTTTGTAATATAAAAGCCATTTTCATCTTTTAAAGTTATTCTATTTTTACCTACATATTCATTTTTAAGATGAGATAGATAATTTCCATCATAATCTATCATAAAAACAAATTTATTTACTCCATATCTTAAATTTTGAAGTCTTGATATAAGCTTTTTCTTCACACTTTTTTCATATTCAGAGATATATTCACCAGTTGCTATATAAATACCTAAAGGCTTTACTTCTTTAAAATATACAGTTTTTTTATAAAATTTATCATCATGTCTAAAAGGTATTTTCCAATTAAATTCAATATAACCTTCACTTTTTTCTTTTACTTCTCTAATAATTTCTCTTATAAAATAAAAACCTTTATTATCTTTTGCATTAATAAAGTTTTTACCTTCAACACCTCTTTTAGGAGGATATAAAATAGCATTACCATCTAAATCATTTATAATAAAGTATCCTCTATTATTATTGAATTTTATTGTTCGTAAAGAGTCTTTTATAAGTTTTATTATCTCTTTTTTTGATTCACGCTTATAGTGTTCTTTATATATATTCATTGATATTCTATAAGCTTCATTTACTCTATCTTTAATATCTTTTTTAATAAATTCTTTTACTTTTTTATGTTCTTGGTCTAATTCATTATAAACTTTTAATACTTCACTTTTTACAAGTTGTTTTTGATTTATGATATAGTTTTTCTTTAAGTTTTTACTCTCTTTTTTAAATTCATCAATATTTGAAAAAACTATAAAAGTAGTAAAAATAAGAGATATTATTATTGTAGCGATGGGCATTACATATTTAATAATTTTTATTAACTTATTTTCTGTTGCTATTCTAGACATCAAAATCCTAATATACAAAATTGTGGATAATTATATTTTTAATTTTTTAATATAAGATTAAAAATGACAGAAAAAAATAAGTTAGTTTATTTATTTTAGTTATTTTAAAATATTAAGTCAAACATTAGCTATCTTTGTACTCTTTCCACTTAATATCAAAGCTAAGATGTTTAAAATCAAAAGCAATCTGTTTTACTTTTGAATCCTCTTTTGGAACATACCCTTCTAATATAAAACTATCATCTTTTTTTGTTAAAAAAGTCTCTATTTGAAAAGCAATATCTCTAAAAAGTGTTACTTGAAACTGTTCTTTTACTAAAGATTTTAAATCAATTCCCACTTCTAAATAGATTTTTTCTTTATTTAAAAAATAGTTCTTTTTAAAACTCTCTTCAAATATCATTCTTCTAATATTTTGATAATCTGACAAAATCTCATCTTTATCAAAGATTTTATTATAGTAGTTATATTTTGCATTTTTAATAGAAAATAAAAACTGGTCTAACTCTTTTGGCAAATCTTCATTAAATAAAATATTTGACCTAATCTTTTCACAAACTCCAAAATATCCCTTGTTTATTTGGTCTTGGAAATCTGTTTTAAAGTAGCTTGAGTAAAATTTAAACTCTACGTTTTCATTATTTTGTACAAACTTTTTAATAAATTCATAACTTTCACAAAGTTTTGTTTCGTGAAGTATTGTCTCATCAATAAAAACTATCACTTCATACAAAATCTCTTTTGGTTCATGTGCTAAAAAATTTTCATTTTTTATTCTCACAAAAAAGTCATCTTTCATATCATGAACTAATGATTCATAAAAATGAATAGTTTTTTTAACAAATTTATTTTTCTTGTCTCTTTGTCTTGCTATTGCTCTTACAATATGCTTTTGACTTTCAAGTCTTAAGATATTTATTTTAAAGTATTCAGCATCTATAAAATCATAGAAATAGATTGTTTTATTTCCATTTATTAAAGGTAAATACTCAAAAGGGAAATACTCAAAAATCAATGAGTATATTTTTAGTTTTTTATCAAAAACTTTTTTAAGTATTTTATTTATGATAAATTTAGTTATCAAGCTCCAAGAAGCTATGATAACTAGCAAGATTAGAAATATTGCACTAAAAATAAATCCCATGTTTTATTTGACCTTATTATCCCATTGGATATAAAATATCTTTTTGTATCTCTTCTATTTTACTAAATAATTCTTTAGATATTTCAAAATTTGATGCTTTTAAAGACTCATCTAGTTGTTCAAGCTTTCTTGCTCCAATAATTGTAGAAGCAACAAAATCAAAATGTTTAGAATATGCAACAGCTAAAGTCACAGGAGAAATCCCATACTCTTTTGCAAGTTGTACATATCTTTTTGTAGCTTCAACTGTTTTATCATTTACAAATCTTTGTGCTTGTGCTTGAACTCTTGGGTTTTGATGTTTTGCATATGCTGTAAATCTACATCCATCTGGATATAATCCACTATTGTATTTACCAGATAAAACTCCTCCACCAATAGGAGAATAAGGTAATAAAGAGATGTTTTCTCTTCTACATACATTTGCAAGTTCATCTAAAAATCTTGGGTTTAATAAAGAAAAATTGTTTTGTATTGATTGAAATCTTGTAAGATTTTTATGTTTTGATATTTCATTTGCTTTTGTTAATCCATAAGCACTATCATTTGATGTACCAACATATCTTACTTTTCCCTCTTTTACAAGTTCATCAAATGCTTTTAAACTCTCTTCAACAGGTACAACTGTATCTGGCCAATGCATTTGATAAAGGTCAACATAATCAGTATCTAATCTTTTTAAACTTCCTTCAATTGCTCTTTTTATATGAAAAGAATCAATTGCTGTTAGACCATGTCTTGTAGGTGGAACAAACCATCCAGAAGCTGCTCCTGCAACTTTTGTAGCTAAGATTATAGAATCCCTAGGTTTTGTTTTCAACCATTCCCCTACAATCTTCTCTGTTGTACCTTCATATGACGATTTAGGAGGTACTGGATAAATTTCTGCTGTATCAAAAAAGTTTATTCCATTTTCGTATGCTTTATCCAGTATTTGAAAAGCTTCTTCTTTTGTTGTAGTACTACCAAATGTCATAGTTCCTAAACAAATTGAGCTTACTCTTAATCCACTATTTCCAATATATCTAAAATTCATAATATTTTTATCCTTTCATTTGGATTGATTAAGAGTATAACAAAAGGTTTCATAAAATAATATAAGAAATTACATCCAAACTCCTAAATTTAGACTACTCCATAATACATATTTGTTTTTTTAGCATATGAATAATTGTTTTATAAGCCACTATTAAAACAACTGCTGTCAAAACAAATATAAATAAATAAGAAAAGTATTGATAAATATCTTTTTTTGTAACTTCATACATCAAACTTGTTGCAAGTGTGATTGTCGCTAAAGGGAAAGTAAAAGCCCACCAAGATATAAAAAATTTAATTTTTACAAAGTTTTTATACATAAAAAAAAGTAAAAAAGTAAAAAACAATCCTAAATTAAAAAGAACTAATGAAAAAAAATCTATTTGCAATGTCATTTTAAAATAAGCAATTAACCCAACAGATGGAGGAGCAATCAAAATAAATAGTGTTGGCATAAATTTAGGTGCAAATTGTGTATGAAAGATTGTTCGATTTAATATAATTGCAAGCATAATTATCCAGAAAAATATACCAATAGAAAAAAAGAACATCAAATACATATTATCTAAATGAGTTGTTCCTACAACAGGAACTATCAAATTACCAACAATAGGAATAAACCATGCAGGATTTGAGTGTTGAATTTCTAAATTATTATTTATCCAAAACTTTAAAGTGTTGAAAGTAAAAAATATATGTAAAAACATCCCAATATAAAATAGAACATTAGAAACTGCAATTTCATTATGATAAAGTTGTGATACCAACAAAAAAGATATAGAAATTGCTGCAAAAAAGTTTATTCTTATGGGATGAGAAAACTCTTTTTTCACCTCTTCAAAATATAGTATTATTTTCATAAAATATGAAATAATAATTGCAATAAATACAATAGTAGTAACTATTTTAAAAAATAGATAAAAATATGCATGAAAATAAAAAAGCTCACTTGCTTTTTCATAAACAATTGTCAATCCAGAAAGTCCCATAACAATAGCAAACATCATTACAGGGAAAAAAGCCAACCTATTTGAAGGAATAGCTTTTATAGACTCAGTACTCATTGAAAATCCTTCTTAAGAGAAATTAATTTATAATTAGCAATCAAAGGAGTAATACAAATGGCAAAAAAAAGAATAATTGACCTATCTAAACAAAATTTTTCATATGAAGAAAAAAATCAAACAATAAAAATTTTAAATCTAAATCAACAATCTATGAATTTAGAAGTTTCTATTTTTGAAAAAAATGAATTTATCAAAAAAACAACTATTGCCTTTGCTCATATACCCAAAAAGCTAAAAGCAAAAATCAATCCTTTATGCTAAAAGAAATATAATTATAACTTATTAAAATTAATTTTTCTTTTATATATTATAAGTAAAAGTTATATAAGTATATTTTATATATAAAATAGTGAGTGTAGATTTCATTTTAGTGTATTTAAAGACTATAGAATAGGAGTTTATTAAATTTTTTATAATTTATTTTTTATTTCATCAAATATAAAAATAAACTCTTGATATGATACATTTTTATAATTTTTATTTATAATATTTATATATCTTTTTATACAAAAGTACAAACTTACATATAATAAGTATTTTTTTAATTGTCTTAATTTTATATTATTTGAGTAAGAGTTTAAAAAACTATTTATAAGTGCAAAATCAAACTTTTTATCATAAAAACACCAAGAGATAATAACAATAGACAAATCAATATTTTTATCACCAATACAACTATGTGCAAAATCAAATACCCCATTTAATCTATCATTATAAAAACTTACATTATCAGGAAAGATATCAGCATGAATTAGAGTATTTTTCTCTAAAATCAAATCTTTTACTATTTCATATCTTGATAAAAACTCTTTTTTTATATTTGTGTCATTTTTAAAATCAATTGAGTCTATTAACTCTTCTAAATTAAAATCTTTATTTATTTGTAAATTTGTATTTATTGAGTGTAAATTTCTCAAAAATATTCCAATTTGAGAAATATGCTCTTTTTTTATACTATTTATGTGAGTTGCATTTTTATAAGAAAATAGTACAATGGGTTTAGAGTATCCAAGAAAAAAAGATAAAACTTTTGGTACATCTAAATTACTTATATGATTTAAAATATCTATCTCTTCTAATACTTCTTTCATAGAGCTATTTTCATAAAGTTTTAATATATATTTTTTACTGTTTTTATCTTTTAGTATGTATACAGTATCAGAAATTCCAGTTTTTGTAGAGTTTAAACAAACAAACTCATAATCTTGAAAAAATGAGTTTATTTGTTCTAGAGTTAAATTTGTTTTTACACCCATATTCAACTATATAAAATCAATAAATAAAGTCATATATTTATCAACTTTATCTTTTTTATAATCAAGTATATTTTCACCTTTATAATTTAGGTTTTCAAAAGTAAAGAAACTACTATTTTTTTCTTTTATAAAAGTAGTATCCATACCTATTTTTGGTCGCATATAAACAGTTGTAAAAGGTACTTTTCTTTTATGTAATGGTCTAATAATAAAACTACTATCACCAACACATAAAGGCTTTTTAACCTTTGCAGAAGCATGAGAAAAAGAAGTAACTCCAGGAATCACTTCACAATCATCATAAATCACACTATTTTGCTCTTTTATAATATCTAGCAAATAATATACTGTACTATAAACTGCACTATCTCCTAAAGTTACAAAAGATAGTTTTTCATAAGTTTTAAAAGAGTCTAAAATAATATCAACTTGTCTTTGCCAATCACCTTTTTGAAATTTCATTGGTGTATACATTGGAATAATAGGCTTATCAAATCCAAATTCATCCATCAATTGTTTTACAATCTTATATGTCATTGACCTTGCAAAACTATTATCAGCACTTTTTGTTGGTATACAAATAGCATCACTATCTTTTAATGCCTTTAATGCTTTTAAAGTGATTAGTTCATAATCCCCCGGCCCCAAAGATACCATATATAATTTCATCAATTTTCCTAATATGTCATAGTTTTATGACTAATTCCAAGCATTTTAAATGATTCTTTAATATTTTTAATTAAAATCTCTTGTGTTTTTGGTAATTCTAATAAATTGAAACTTTCACTTTGTGTTAAAGATTCAACAATTGAAGATTCAAACATATCTTCTAAATCCTCTTTTATTTCAAACATATCTTTTATATAGTGATTTCCACTTACAAGTAATAAAGGAATAACTTGAACTTTTTTAAAGCCTTTAGCTTTAATCTTTTGTTTCATTGCCTCATTTACTGCAAAATATGGGAAAGCACCTTCTAATGAACATGAAAAATTTCTTTCATCTAACATCTCTAAAAGAGAACTTGTATAATTAATAGAATCAATTCCTACTGTATTTAACTTAGGAGTTCCATGAATTATATATAAATTTGCAGTATCTTCTTTAGATACTTGCTCATTTAACTCTTTTAGATATGCTGTTGTATCTTTTGTTGTTGTCAAAATTGCATTTGTAATACCAATATTTGCCATTGAAAAATATTTGAATCCATCTACAATTTTCTTTAAAAACTCATGTTCATCAGTTGGATAAATATTTACAGATACTACAACTACGTGCTTATATCCGTGCATATCTACATCAGCTAAAGTTTGTGGTAAGTTTTTATAAATCTCTTTTTTCTTTTTCTTTAAAAGTTTTATAACCATTCTAGAAGAAAAAGAGGTAAATACTTCACAATCTGGGTATTCTTCTTTTACTTTTGCTTCTAAATCAAGATATTTTTGTTGCTCAATTACAGAACCAAAACAAGCAAGAACAATTGCTCTTTTTCTATTATAATGTCTAAATCTTTTCATTATCTTCCAGTATTATATAATCTTGACTCAACATATGAGCTTGATTTTAAAGAGTTTAATGTTTTTGCACCTGCTAAAACAGCTAAATCAATTAATGGCTCTAAAATAATAACACTCATATAAGCAGCCCCAAAACTAAGTACAGAAGCTATATTTTCAACTGCAAAACCTTGACCATAAAATGCCCAAAATGCAACCCATGTAACAATTCCACCTTGATACATTGTAGATAATTTTAAAGCATCAATATATTTAATATCTTTATATGCAATATCTTTTGGAATAATTCTTGAAGCCACATAACTCATAGCAAATAAAGGCATAAGAATTGTTGTAACATTCATTCCATATTGAGGTAAATCAAATGGTGCGAAAAACAGACCTTGAATTAATAGCCCAAAAGCTAAACCTAAAGCAGCAGGAGCAATTCCAAAAATTAAAAATAGAGTTGAACCTAAAATCAAGTGAACTTCAGAAACTCCAATTGGATGATGAGGAAAAACTTGAAAAAATACAAATACTAACATCGTAGTAAATAGACTTTTTACTGCAAATGGTAAAATACCACTTTTTTTAATATTATCTAATGCAAACTTCGCTGCAAATCCAAATGAAACTGCAGCAGTCCCATAACTTAATACAATTTTTGCACCTTGAACAATTCCTGGTTCTATATGCATTGTCAATCCTTTTTGATAAATTTAAATTTTTTAATTATTTTTATTTTTAATTTAATTAATATGATAATAAAAGTAAGATTTCTAAAGTTTTTGGAGGATCTAAAGAGCTTATTTTGTTTTCATAAGCTTTTTTGTGGTATAAATTATTATTAGTTTCTACATTACATAACTTTTTTATTGTCGAGTACATCGCAATTATTGACAATTTAAAGTACTGTTTTTTATACCCTCTAAGATTTTTCATAGTTAAATTATAGCTAAAAAAAATTATAAAGAGGTGAGATGAACGCATTTATTGTATCTGCAATTGCATCCAATCAAGGTAAAACTGTTTTAACAACTGCTCTACTGCACTATTTTAAAAAAAGTGTTAGACCTTTTAAAGCTGGACCTGATTATATTGACCCACAATTTCATAAAATCATTTGTAACACTGAATCTATAAATCTTGATACATTTATTATGAATAAAGAACAAGTAAAATGGATTTTTAATAATTATAGTGATAAACAAACTTCAATAGTTGAAGGGGTAATGGGTTTTTATGATGGAATGGATAAAGGATGTTCAGCTTATGATATTGGGAAACTTTTAAAAATACCTACAATTTTACTACTTGATGCAAGTGGTTCTTACATTACAATTAGTGCTGTTTTAAAAGGTTTAAAAACTTATAAAAGTGATAATACAATAAAAGCAATTGTATTAAATAATGTTTCTTCAACAATGCACTTTGAACTAATAAAAAAACAAATTTTAAATGATTTTGATGATATAGAAGTTCTAGGTTGGATAAAAAAAGGTTTAGAAACATTAAGTAATACTCACTTAGGATTAGATTTAAAAAATGCACAAAAACAGACTTTAGAAAATATCTCAAATGAAGTCTTACAAAACATTGATATAGAAAAATTAAAAAATATAACTTCTTATAATAAGGAAGAAAATAATAATTATCCATTTGATAAAATCACAAAAATAAATAAAAAAGCATCTATTGTTAAAGATGATAATTTTTCATTTTTGTACTATGATAACTTAAAAGTTTTAGAAGAGTTATTTGAAGAAGTGGAAATTATTAACCCTATTAAAGATGAACAAATAAGTAAAAATTCTGATTTTGTATATATTTTAGGTGGTTATATAGAAACAGATAAAGCATATAAAAAAATAAAAAATTCGAATAAATTTAAAGAGTCTTTATTAGAACATGTTAAACAAAAAAGGTACGTTTATGGTGAATGTGCTGGTTTACTATTTTTATCAAATAGTGTGGATGATAAAAAAATGATGGGTATTTTAAATGCAGATTTCACACTTACAAACAAAAGAGTTAGACTTGGATATTATTATTGTACCAATGGAATAAAAGGTCATGCTTTTCATTATACAAAACCACTTAATACAGAAAATGCAATTGACATTTTAAGTAAAAAAGAGAATTCAAAAGGAGAATTAGCAGCTTGGAAAAATGAGAATGTTTATGGGACATATTTACATACAATGTTTAGAAATAATTTAAAAATATTAAAGGATTACTTTGGAATTTAAAATAGAACAACCACCAATAAATATAGGCGCAGATATTTCAGTTCGTTCATTTGAGATGATAAATGAAGAGTTAAAAGAGTATGAGAAGATAAATGAATTTGATGAAGAACAAAAAGAGGTAATAAGTAGACTTATTCATACAACAACTTGTTTTGATGAAGTTTTAAATAATATTTACTTTTCAAAAGATGCAATCACAAAAGTTCAAAACCTTTTATTAAATAAAGCAAAAATCATAGTTGATGTAAATATGATTAAAGTTGGACTTAGTGATTTTTATTTAAAAAAATATGAAAATGAAGTTATTTGTTATATTAATGAGCCTTTTACTTATGAAATGGCAGAAAAAAACAAAACAACTAGAAGTTATGCAGCAGTAGTTGAAGCAATCAAAAGACATAAAGATGAGCCACTTGTGTTAGCTTGTGGAAATGCTCCAACTTTTATATATGCAGCAATAAATACTTTAATTGAACAAAAAGTTGATTTAAATAATGTTGCTTTACTACTATTTCCAGTTGGATTTGTTAATGTAGTTGAGTCAAAAGCTTATGGAAGAAAGTTTTGTGATACATTTGATGTTGCAGGAATTATTATGGAAGGTAGATTTGGAAGCTCAACTATGACAGTTGCTACACTACATGCAATATATAAACTAATAAAAGATTATGACAAGGATGAAAAATATAATGGAAAATAAGGATGGAAAGCTATATAACACTATGGGAAGTGTTGTAGCTGAAGGGTTTACTTGTAAACCAAAACATTTTGATGCAAATAAACCAATAATGCACTTAAAAACACAACTTTTTGTATGTACTGATGAAAGATGTGGAAAAGCACACAAAGACAAAGATATTGCTGCAACTTTAAGAGAAGCAATAAAAGAAGTTAATCTATCTAAAGGTGAAGATAGAATTAAAGTAGTAAGAACAGGATGTTTTGGTGCATGTAGATTTAGAAGTGTTGCAAATATCTATGAAAATACAAAAGTAAATGGAAACTCAGGAAATAATGGAGTTTGGCTTAAAAATGTGCATAGATATGATAAAGACAAATGGAAAAGATTGTTTATTGCATTAAAAGATAATGTAAGTATTGACTCTTTAGATGAGTTTGAACAAGTACCAATGAGTGACCCAAGTTTTTATAAATAATGGAAAAAAAAGAGTTAAGAAAAGGCTATACAACAGGTACACATACTGTTGCATCTTTTAGAAGTTGTTTAGATACGCTTTTAGTTACAAATGAAGCATCTATTACAAAAACAAATAAAATAGATAATGATGACTTGGATGTTACAAAAGGTTGTGAGATAGTTGTAAGCTTAGACTTTTCAAGTAAAGATTTCTTGCTAAACCCTACTTTTCAAAAAGCACACTATTTTGAAAGTGGAACAAACAGTTTAGAAATATTTGCAGGTTTGGGAGTTGGAGTTGTAACTAAAAAAGGACTAAAAATCCAACCACCCTACCCAGCAATTAATCCTGCACCATTAAATGCAATAAAAGAGTATTTTGAGATAAAGACAAAAGATATGAATAATTTGCATTTAAAATGTTGTGTAAGTGTTACAAATGGTCAAGAAATAGCAAAACAAACAGCAAATTCAAAAGTTGGTGTTTTAGAAGGTATTTCAATACTTGGAACAACAGGAATTGTAAAACCTGTATCTAGTTCTGCTTATATTGATTCTGTAAAAATTGAAATAGAGTTTGCAATACAAAATGGATATAATCCAATCTATTTCACACTTGGAAATTCAGCATTTAAAGTAGCTTGCGAAAAATCAGATGAAGAAGGAATTGTTGAAATTGGAAACTTTGTCTATGATTCTATAAACTTAGCTACTAATTTAAAAGCTAAAGAGGTTATTTTCTTATGTGGTATTGGAAAAATGACAAAAGTTTATCAAGGATTTAAAAATACTCATAATAGATTTGGAGTAATTGATTTTACTCAACTTCAATTAGATATAAAAAACAATTTAGATTATGAGGTTGATATAGAAACAACTCTTACTGTAAAAGGTATCTCTCAAGAGCTTGAAAAAGTTGGATTACTAGATGCTTTTTATGAGATGATAACAAAAAGAGCAAATGAACAAATAAAAAAATGGTTTAAAGATTCAAATGTAAAAGCCATAATATTAGAGCAAAAAGAGGTTTTAGGATGGTAACAATAGCAGGAAATGGAATGGGAGATTATGATTTTTCAAATTTAAACTTTGATATTTCAAAATTTGACAAAATTATTTGTGACCCAAATTTCAAAGAAGAAGCAAAAAATATATTAAAATTAAAATATAAAGATGCAAAACAGTATTTATTAGATAATTATGACAAAGAAGAGATTTTATATGTAGTTACTGGTTCACCGCTGTTTTTTAGTGCAGGAACGATAATTGCTAAAAGTTTACCAACAAATAGCGTAAAACTGATAAATAATAGCTCTTCAAAAACATATCTTTTAGAGAAGTTATTTATTAGTGAACTTGATGTAGATACTATCTCTTTACATGGAAGAGATAATTTTGATTTACAAAATTTTTTACAAAACAAATATACTTTTGTAGTTTGTGATAAAAATACAATTTCAAGACTGAAAATAGCACTTTCTTATTTTGAAGCTAATAGCATCAAAACTACTATTGGATATAAATTAGGATTTGAAGATGAAGAGATTAAAGAGATTGATTTAATTAATTTTGATGAAAATTCAATAGATTTAAATGCACCATTTGTACTTTTGATAAAAAAAGAGTTTGAACAAACAAATATAATCAGTGAAGATGTAGAGTTTGAAACTGAAAGAGGAATGATTACTAAAAAGTATAAAAGACAACTAACTTTACAAAATCTTGATTTAGAACCAAACCAATTATTGTGGGATATTGGTGCAGGAAGTGGAAGTTGTGCTATTGAAGCTTTTAAAAGATATAAAGTAAAAACTACACTATTTGAAAAGAATGAAACAAGAGTTGAGTTTATAAAACAAAACTTGAAAAATCACTATGTAGCAGAAACTAAACTTTTTATAGGTGAAGCACAAGAGTATTTTAATACTTTAGAAGAAGTACCTCAAAGAATATTTGTAGGTGGAGGTGGAGTTGAAGTTATAAAACAACTTCCAAAATTGTATGAAATACTAGATAATAAAGGAATAATGCTTATAAATGCAATTACATTAAAACACCTAAACCTAATGCTTACAGTATTAAATGAAGCAAAAATCGAGTATGAAATACACTCAATTTCACTTACGACATACAAGGGTAAACTAGATTTAGTAGAGCCTGAGAGACAACTATTTCAAATAAAAATAAATAAAAATGAGGAAGAATAATATGGTATATTTTATAGGTGCGGGTCCTGGCGACCCTGATTTAGTAACTGTAAAAGCTCAAAAAATACTTCAAAAAGCTGATGCAGTTTTATATACTGGCTCACTAGTTCCAAAAGAAGTTCTTTCTTGGTGTAAAGAAGATGCAATTATAAAAGACTCTCAAGGAATGAAATACCCAGAGATTTTCGCTTTTTTAAAAGAGTACAAAGACAAAATAGTAGCAAGAGTTCATACAGGTGATCCATCTATTTACTCAACTATTGCAAAACAAATACAATTTTTACAAGAAAAAAGTATATCTTATGAAGTAATTCCAGGAATAACAGCAGCATTTGGAGCAGCAGCTAGCTTAGGAATTGAGTATACAATTCCAGGTGTTTCTCAAACTATGATTCTAACAAGAATTGAGGGTAAAACTCCAAACCCAGAAAAGTTAGAAAATATTCTTGCTTGTAAAAACTCATCATTGGTATTTTATCTATCAATTTTACTTCTTAAAAAATTAAAGAAAAAAGCTCTTGAACTTGGATATTCACCAGATACTCCATGTTGGGTAGTTGAAAAAGCTACATGGGAAGAAGAAGTTATTTATAAAGGAACTATTTCAAATATAGAAGAACAAGTTTCTCATATTAGAGGTGTTGCACTTATTTTATTAGGTGATTTTTTACATCAAGAAGAGACGCAAGAGTCACATTTATATGTAAAACCTCTACAAAAAGAGTTAAAGGTGAATAAATGAGTAAATTAAATATAGCAGTTGTATCTATAAACCAACCAAGTTTAAATAGTGCTTGTAAGTTATTGACTTATTTAGATGATTTTAATGTAGATGTTTATGGAAAAAAAGATTTAGAACATAATCTTGAAAATCTAATAACTTATGAAAAAATTGATACTGTTTTAAAAGATGGTTGGAAAAAGTATGATGCAATTATTTGTATTTTAGCTATGGGAATTGTTGTGAGAAAAATTGCCCCACTTTTAGAGAGTAAAGCAACAGACCCAGCAATTATAGTTATGAGTATGGATTTAAGTAAGATTATACCTCTTTTAAGTGGTCATATTGGTGGAGCAAATGAACTAAGTGATTTAATCTCTTCAAGAATTGAAGGATGTATAAACTTTGTATCTACTGCAACTGACCAAACAAAAACATTTGCATTTGATATGTTTGCAAAGAAGAATAATCTTGAAATAGAAAACTTAAAATGCTTAGCAAAAATCTCTAATTCTTTATTAAACAATAAAGAGGTTGAAGTAAAAACATATGAAAGTATTTTTGAAAAAATATCTCCTAAAAAGAATCTAAAATTAGTAACAGAACAAACAAGCGAGTTATGTGTAAATATAACTCCATTTTCTGATGATAACTTAACTTTAAAACCAAAAGTATTTTTAGGAATTGGTTGTAATAGAGATACAAGTTTTGAAGATATAGAAAAAGCATTTTTTTGGTTTTTAGATAAATATAATCTAAAAAAAGAACAAATAGAAAATATAGCTTCATTTGAAGCAAAAGCTGATGAGAAAGGTCTTTTAGAGTTTGCTTCTAAATATAACTTTGATATCAAGTTTTATAAAGAAGATGAGATAAACTCACTTCAAGGAGAGTTTAGCCCTTCTCAAGCAACTAAGTTTTTTAATCTAAAAGGTGTTGCAGAACCATCTGCAATTTTATGTTCAAAATATAAAGAATTAATAATTAAAAAAGAAGTATTTGATAAAAAAATAACAATAGCGGGAGCAATATAATATGGCAAAGAGATTATTTATAGTAAGTTCAGGAGCTGGTGGAACTTCATATATTACACCAGAAGCAAAAAAAGCACTTGAAGAGTGTGAAGTAGTAGTTTCATATAGTAAATATGCAAGAGAATTAAAAGAGCTAATTGAAGGCAAAGAGTTATTTACATCTGGAATGACACATGAAATAGAAAGATGTAATCAAGCAATTGAGTATGCAAAACAAGGTAAAACTACTTGTATAGTATCAAATGGTGATGCAAATGTATATGGAATGGCGACACTTATAGTTGAAATTATGGATGAAAAAAATCTATGGGATGAGGTAGAGCTTATTTCTCTTCCTGGTGTTACTTCATTTTTAGCAGCAGCAAGTAAAGCTGGAGCTCCTGTATCTCAAGATTTTTCTATTATTTCATTATCAGATAGATTAACAGATATAAACTTAATTGATAAAAGAGTTAAAGCAGCTCTTGATTGTGATTTTGTATTAGGAATTTACAATCCAAAATCTAAAAAGAGAATCAAACCTTACCAAAACTTTTTAAAAGCATTAGAAGATGGATATCAAAATAGAATTGCTATTATTGCTTCAAATGTAGGAAGAGTTGAAAAAGAACAAATCACAATAACAACAGCACAAGATTTAATAGACCAAGATATTGAACATCCAGCTGTTTCTATGTCTACATTAATTATAATTTGTAATTCAAACTCAAAATTAACAAAAAATGGAAAAGTTTTAACACCAAGAGGATATTTAAATAAATATGAACTTGATGGTGAACTAAAATAAAAGGCAATAGATGCAAATAGCAATTTTATCGGATATCAAATCAAATGTTTATGCTCTACAAGAAGTTATAAAAGATATAAAAAGTAGAAATATAGAAGTTGTTTTAAATCTTGGAGATATGTTTTATGGACCAATTGAACCAAGAGCAACATATGAGCTAATAAGAGAAAACAAATTCATAAACATTTGTGGAGATAAAGATAGAGAAATATTAGAAGCAAGTCTTGCACAACTTGAAGAAAATCCAATGTTAAGATATGTTTATGAAGATTTGAAAGAAGATGTTTTATATTGGATTCAAGATTTACAATTTGAAAAAATTATTGGCGGTATTTATTATATGATACATGGAACATATTTTGATGATAGCCAATATTTATTAGAAGATATTTCAAATGATAATATTGTACCAAGAAGTGATGAAGAGATAATAAGACTAACTGATGATATAAAAGCTACTTTTATTTTATGCGGGAACTCTCACATTCCTAAAGTACATAAACTAAATAATGGACAAATTGCAATAAACCCTGGTTCAGTTGGATTACAAGCATTTAAAAGTGATAAACCTTCTAATCATATTGTACAAAACAACACTCCTGATGCTGCATATACTATATTAACTGTCGATGATAATCAATATAGTGTAGAACAAGTAAGAGTTAAATATGATTTTGAAAAAGCAGCTTTAAAAGCTTTAGAAAATAAAAAAGAAGATTGGGCTTATGCTTTACGAACTGGAAAAGTTTTAAACTAAAGATAAAAGAGTATTTTCTTTTATCTTTATATATGACAACTCAAAATTGACATCGTTGGGTCATATAAATATCTATATCCTCTATAAGCTACATAAATACCAAAAGCTATAACAACTAATGAAGCTATTTTTATCATCACATTTCTAAGAGAAGTTTGTTTAAAAATAGAGATAAAAAAACCTAAAGAAAACATCGCAGGAAGTGTACTTAATCCAAACAGAAGCATAACAAAACCACCCCAAAGTGCACTACCTGTACTTGCAGCAGTTATTGCAAAAACATATACAAAACCACAAGGTAAAAGACCATTTAACATCCCTAAAAGATAAAAACTTGTCAAAGAGTTTGAGCTTATTAAAGATCTAAATGTTTTTTGATAAATTGGTGATTTTGATACTGAGTGTTCTAAATTTGTTAAGAATTTTATTTTACCACTTAAAGATAGTCCAACTAAAACCATAAGTGTTCCAGTAACTAAAAGTAAAATACCACTTGTAGTTTTATCAAAAGTAACAACACCACCTACATATCCAAAAATAAACCCTAAGATTACATAAGTTGTAATTCTTCCAAAAGAGTATAAAACATGAGACAATGCTTGTAGCTGTTTACTCCATCCACTTTTTACTTTTGTACTTGAATATGCTACAACAATTCCTCCACACATTCCAATGCAATGCCCAAAAGAGCCTAAAAAAGCTATTGTAATAATAGATACTATACTTACTGTTTCCATACTATTTATTACCTAAAAGTTTTTGTTTTACATATGGATTAGTTAGGTTTTCACCTCTAATCATATGTAATATCACTTGATTGAAATCTATAAATCCATCTTGTTTATTTTCATATGCACCAAAACCATAATGCATAGGAGTATTTGCAACTCTTGTATACCAAGCTTTTCTACCATCTATGTATTTTTTTGTATCTGTTGCATATACCCAAATAACAGCTTCATCTTTGAACTTTATGTGTTCATACCATTTTGACATACATCCCATATCATCAAAAAACCAAGTTCTTCCATCAGGTGCTACAACTTGAACAGAATTAATTTTAGACTCTATTGTCATTCCACATTGACTATCTTGAAAATGGTGTAACTCTATATCAACTGGTTTTTTATCATAATTTCCAGTATGAATAACAACCATCTTTTTTTGCTCACTCATTGAGATAAATACTACAACTACAATTGCAATAATAATAAATATACTCAAAAGGGGTATTAATTTTTTCATTATAAGAAAACTCCATTTTTTAAATAATATATAACTACATATAAACTACAAATTGATACAAAAATAGTATTAAATATTATTGAGTATTTATATGTATAATCTAACTCTTTTTTTATAAGAGATTTTAGCACAAAGGAGCTTATTGCATAAAAAACCCCTAAGAAAAGACTCGTCCACAATATATAACCTATGTAATAATACTCTTTTTGAAGCATACAAAAAGGGCATTTGTGTGTAGGCAATTGATAAATATATGTTCCAAAAAACTCTACAACACTTAAGTATGAAATATACAAAAATAGTATATTTACAATAAATGATAGAAAAGATTGTTTTGAAATATTTGCCATCAAAGTTAATAAATAAAATAGATAAAAAAGAATAATTAATTTATTAGTATCTAAACCAAAAGGTAAAGTACTACTTCCTTGTGCACCAAAAATAACTGTACAACATAGTACTAATTCATCTAAAGATATATTAGTAAAATATAATATATCTAAAATATACTCTACTAAAGTTATAAAAAATATAAATATAAAAAAGTATAATTTTGTTTTTATATATGGATAATCTTTTTGTTTTAAATCTTCACTATTTATTATTATCCAAATAGAGTTAAAAAAGACAATAAATATTTTAAGTGCTAAAAGCTTAATTCCATAATCATTTGCATTTATAACTCCAGCAGCACACATTGCTCCAGGAACTATATTTGATAAGTTATCAATAACATATGCAAAATAAGGAATTAAAGCTATTTTTACAACCAAAGTAAAAGAGATAATCAACATAACTAAATATGATTTTTTCTCTAATTTATACTGTTTTGGTTTTGTAGAAGAAAAATCCCAATTTTTAATTATATCAATTGCAAAAAATAGTGCAAAAAACTCTAATAATATAATTATAGTTTCACTTGATAGATATATCAAAACTTCATTTGAAAGTAAAACTTCATTCATTACAGAATTTTTCCATTTTCCATATATATAGTTCTTGTTATTAAACTACTTTGTTCAAAAATATTATCATGAGTTGCTATAACCACTGTTTTTGATAACTTCTTAAATATTTGCAATGTTTTTAAAAACTTAAGGCTATTGTCTTTATCTAAGTTTGCAGTTGGTTCATCAAAAAGTAAAATATCTGCGTCACACACTAAGGCTCTTGCTATTGCAACTCTTTGTTTTTCACCACCACTTAAATTTGATACTAATTCATCTTTTTTATGCTTTATATTAGCAATATCTAAAACATTTAAAACTTTTTCTTCTAACTGTTTTTTATTTAGATTTTGAGGTATTAAAGGAACTATTATATTTTGATAAACATTCAAAGAACTAATCAAATTAAAATCTTGAAACACATAACCTATTTTTTTATTTCTAAAGTTAGAAGCATGTAAATCAGGCAACTTTGCGATATGCTCTTTATCAACTATAACATCACCACTTGTAGGCTTTTGTAAACTTGAGATTATAGATAGAAGTGTAGATTTTCCACTTCCACTTACACCTTTTAATAAAACTATCTCCTCTTTTTTAATTGAGAAGTTAATATTATTTAGAGCAATAAACTCATTTTTTTTATGTTGGTTATATATTTTATAAAGGTTTTTTATTTCTATCATTTTATACTCTTTATTACATCAACAGTTGCTATTTTCCAAACAGGAACTAAAATTACACATAAAAATGGAACCACATAAAAAATAAATAGAGTTACAACAGAACCCAAAGATACATAAGGAGTCAATTCATATGCAATATCTAAGTTTGAATATCCTAAGAATATATTTATTAAAAATGGTGCTTTTACTAAAAATACATAAATAAATGCAAGAATAATTCCAAAACTAAAAGAGAAAAAGGCAACTAAAAAGTTTTCTAATACTTTTAGTTTCAAAATATCTTTTATACTCCATCCAACTGCTTTTAATATCGCTATTTCTTTTTTATCACTTGAATTTATCATGGAATATCTTTGGTAAAGTATCAATAAAAAAGTAAGAATAACTACAATATACAAAATCAAAAACAACCCACCTTTATAATTAAATAGGTTTAAAAAGTGTGATTTCATATCATTTTTAGATAAAACTCTTAAGTTATCATCTAATAAAATTAACTGCACTTTAATATTTTGTTTTTCTAACTCATTTGGCACATTTAAAGCAATATCTGTTGCTTTAAATTCTCCAATACCCAAAATAATCTTTGCTAACTCTTTTGGCATAATTATCATATCATTTGATAAAAGAGAAGTTTTTGCATCTAAATTATCATAAATTTCTACTTCTATTGATTCACCCAATGGTGTTGTAAAAAAATAGCTATTATCATATTTATATTTATCAAAAAGTTTTTTTACTCCATTTCCTATAATCATATACTCTTTTTGTAAAAACTTCTTCATATCAAGATTTTTGATTAAAACAGATAAATTTTTATTATTTTGTTCTTCAAAAAAATCAACACCAACAATAGTAAAACTCTGTTTTAAAGCTTTGAAATAGTATTTTCCATAAACTCTTGTTGTTACTTTATTTACTCCAAGAATAGATTCTATTTTATCTACTAAATCACTATTTATATCTACAACTTGCCCTGCTTTCATTTTTTGAACTATAAAATCAGGTTGAGAATCAATAGAGTTTAAAATATCTTTTGAAATAGAATTAGAGATAAAATTTACACTTGCAAGGATAAACACTAATATAGTTGAAATTATAAAAATTGAGATGTGTTTACTTTTATGTGTAAAAAGAAGTAAAAATAAAAAGTTATAAAAAGATTTATTGAACATATATAAAATCCCTATGATTTGTATCTTTATTAAATAAATAAGCTCTATTTTGTATTTGAGTACTATCTTCTTGATAACTATTTGAAAAATATATATCAAACTTGTTAGTCAATGCTGTTATGGCTTTTAGTTGATTTTGTTTTGATTGATTATCATAAGTATAAGAATAATAAAAAATAAAAGAAAAACCTAAGAAAATTGTAAAAAATATCATCATAAAAACTTTATTAATCATCTTGTTATCTTATTTAAAAATTAGTAAAAAAAAGCTTCACTTATAAAAGCGAAGCCATCTTGATATATAAAAAATTAGTAGTGTTTGTTTATTCTTGTAATGATTATACATCTGAAGTGTTAAGTAAGTGTTAATTTTGTTTTTTAAACTTCTTTTTTTGTGAAATTATTATAATATAGGCAAAAATAATAACAAAGAGTAAAAATGAGATTAATTATGTTTGATATGGATGGAACTTTAGTAAATAGTTCTTTTGCCATTACAAATACAATAAACTATGTAAGAGAAAATATTGGATTAAATAAATTAGAATCAAAATTTATACTAGAAAACCTTAATAACCCTACAATTAATTCTGCTGAATTTTTTTATGGAACTCCTGATTTTACTGATGAACAAGTGGTATTATTTGAAGAGTATTATAATAAACACTGTATTAGCGACTTAGAGTTATATGATGGAATCGAAAAACTAATTGATGATTTAAAAAGTGATTTTACACTTGCAGTTGCAACAAACTCAAACTCTACATATGCAAGAAAGATGCTAGAACATGTAGGAATTGCAAACTATTTTCCTACAATACTTGGATATGATAGTGTAATAAATCCAAAACCTCATCCTGAAATGGTTGAAAAAATTCTAAGTATGCATAATGTACTAAATACCAATGCACAAATGATTGGTGACAGCCATAAAGATATACTTGCAGCTAAAAAAGCTGGTGTTGATTCTGTTTTAGTAAACTGGGGTTTTTCTGACCATAAAGAAGATGCAATTGAAACAATAGATGAATTAAGAGTAAAAATAACAGAAAAATTTAAATAAGTCTATATGTTATTGGTATAGTAATTACTAATGACTTTGGGACAGTAGGGAAATCTTTTGATGCATTTAAAATAGCATCAATTGTAGATTTTCTTAATAGTTTATGTCCTTTTAATACCTCAACATCCTTAATACTTCCATTTTTTAATATTTTAAATCTTACTTTAACTTCACCTTGAATATTAAAGCTCTTTGCTCTTTTTGAATAGACTATATTTTTTTGAATTAGTGTTCTTATTTTTCTTAGGTTTTTATTTATATATACTTTCTCTTGATTTATTTTTGGTTTTGATAGCTTTTGTTCTATTTTTTTATTTGTAGCTATTTTCTTTACTTCTTCTTTTTGCTCTTTTTTTATTTGTTGTTTTTTTATACTCTGTTTTTTAACTACTGTTTTTTTGGGCTTTATAGTCTTTATAGTTTTAGTTTTTACTACTTTTCTTTCTTGAGTCTTTTTTACTATTTGCTTAGGCTTTTTAATATCTTTTTTTATACTTTTTTCTTCTACAATTGATACATAATTTAAAGATACTTTTTTTGTATTCTGTTTTTTATTTAAATCTATTTTTTTATTTGTATATGCATAATATAAACTTCCTATCACAAAAGCATATATTATTAGTGTTATAAAAAAAGAGTTAAGATATCTTTTCATTTTTTTGTGATTATTGATATATTTTGTATATTGTTACTTTTTAATATATCTAAAACTTGAATAAATGAGTCAAACTTTGCATTCTTATCGCTTTTTATATTAATAGCTCTATTTTTATTAATAGTTAGAATAAAAGCTTCAATATCTTTTAGTGAACTTATTTTATTATCTAAATAGATAGTTCCATCACTTTTTATAGTAATTACACTACTTTTATTATCATTTATATTTGTAGAGTTTTTAGCATATGGTAAAGATATAGGAATTATTCCTTTTGATATAAAAGTTGAAGTCATCAACACAATAGCTAAAAGTACAAGTAATACATCAATAAAAGGAATTACATTAATAGAATCAAACTTCTTTAGTTTCATATTTGCTTTCCAGTACTTCTGCATATCTACTTAATATATTATAAAAAATCATTGAGATTATGGCAACAACCAATCCAATTGCTGTTGCTTTAAGTGCGAGGGCTAAAGATGCCATTATTTTAGTTGCTTGCATATCTACACTACTCATAGTCATAAAAGTAAGCATTATTGCAATAACAGTTCCAAGCAATCCAATATAAGGAGAATTTGAAGCTATTGTTCCTATTATAGTTAGATGTTTTGTAAGTGCTATATCTAAGGCTTTTTTATTTTTATAACTATTTACATCTATACTTTTATAAAATATAACTCTTTCTATAAAAAACCATACAGATAAAAAACTCATAAAAACTAATAAAACAACTACACCATAATCTACTAGATTTTTTAATAACTCTATACTCATTCTCAATCTTTATATTAAATTAATAATATTTTATTTTATGAGTGTTAAATTAGTGTTAATTAATAAGTTGTTTTTTTAGGTTTAACTCTACTCTTGTAGCATCTTTTAAAGGAATAATATTAATAGCTATTTTATTTTTATCACAAAACTCTTTTACTATACTAAGTCCTAAACCAAAACCATTTTGTGAGCTATCTTCTTGAAAGAATCTATCAAATAGATAAAAAAGATGTTTTGTATCTATACTCTTTCCACTATTTTGGATATAAAGAATTGAACTATTTTCTATTCCTATGTTTATATATCCATTCTTTTTATTATATTTAATTGCATTTGACAATAAGTTATCAATAACCTTTGCAAAGCCATTTTTATCACTTTTTATAACTATGTTTGTATTTAACTCTTTATTTATAGAGATATTTTGACTTTGTCTTATATCTTCTACTTTATCTAAGCTATTATCTACAATTTCATTTAAATGAAATGAATCATTTTCTATATGGTCTATCTCTTTTTTTATACTATATTCCATATCTTCATATAATTTTAGTAAATCATCAGAAGCTTTTTTTATGCGCTCTAATCTTTTCAAAGCCTTTTCATCTGTAATTTTTCTTTGTAGCATTTGAGTGTTTAGCATAATTGTAGATACAGGAATATTTAACTCATGTATTGTCTCTTTTACTGTTTTACTTAAATTCTCATCACTTTTAAATAAAGGGTTTAAAATACTCTTACTTAAAATTAAAAATAAAAAAAGTGCAAATACAACTAAAGGCAAAATAATAATAAGAAAGTTGTCTTTATTTAATCCAAAATAAGTTATTAATACATAATTTAAAAATAGTACAAGTATTGTAACAAATACAAAGATTATTGATAGAGATATTAAAAAATCTTTTACTTTAGAGTTCAAGTTTATACCCTATTCCTTTTATATTTGTTATCTTATCTTTTCCTATTATCTTTTTTAGATTATTTATATATACTCTAATAGAACCTTCACTATACTCTTCACTTGTACTCCATAACTTAGAGATAATCATCTCTTTTGTTACAATTGAATCTTTATTTTCTAAAAATAGTTCTAATAAAAATGCAATCTTAATAGGAGTATTTAAATCAGTTCCATTTTTATAAACTCTTTTTGTAGAAGGATTAAACTTAATATCTTCAGATATACTAATCTCTTCTAGTAACTTTCCACATCTTTTTAGAATAGATTTTATTCTTAAATTTAATTCATCTAAATCAACAGGCTTTTTTATATAATCATCACAACCACAAGAAAATCCATCTTCTAATGTTTGCTTATCTTTATATGATGTAAGATATATTGCTGGTGTTTCATCTCCACTTTGTCTTAATTGAGATAGTAGTTCTAATCCATTTATTTTAGGTACATTAATATCTAATAAATAAAGGTCATAATTATTTTCATAATTTAAATCTAAAGCCTTTTGACCATCTTGAGCAATATCTATAAAATAACCCTCTTCTTCTAAAAAATCCTCTAATGTCTGAGCAAAAAGCTCATCATCTTCTAAAACTAAAATTCTATTCATTGTTACTTTCTTTAAAAAAATATTAATAATTTTATCAAAACAAGACTTATTTAATAAAATTTATTGTTATAATATATGGATAAACTACATTTTTTTAGGGATGGGCATGATTAAAAACGTAGCTATTATTATACTTTTCTTATTTTTAGGATACTTTGTTGTTGCACAAGAAAATGTAAAAATTATTTTTTCTGGAATTGCAATATTTTTAATTGGTATGTATTTTATGGAAAGTGGATTTAAACTATTTTCAGGTGGTGTTTTAGAAAAAATACTACAGAAATTCACAAGTAATTTATTTAAATCAATTACAACTGGTTTTTTTTCAACAACATTAGTACAAAGTTCATCTTTAATATCTGTTATTGTTATATCTTTTTTATCTGTTGAATTACTTACACTAACTCAAGGTATAGGAGTTATTTTTGGTTCAAACATAGGAAGTACGACAACTGCTTGGATTGTTTCAAGCTTAGGATTAAAAATAAAAATATCTATGTATGCAATGCCAATGATTATATTTGGTGTTATTTTAAGATTTATGAAGAGCAATACTTATAAAGGTGTAGGAAACATCCTTTTAGGTTTAGGGTTTATATTTCTTGGTATTTCATATATGAAAGATGGTTTTGAGACACTAAAAGATTCCCTTGACTTAGCATCTTTTGCAATGGATGGATTTTTGGGTCTAATTGTATATATACTAATTGGTGCTGTTTCTACTGTTATTATTCAATCAAGTGGTGCAACTATGGCTATTATCATCACTGCTTTAAGTTCAGGAAGCATAATCTACTTAAATGCTCTTGCTCTTACAATTGGAGCAAATGTTGGTACAACAGTTACTGCAATTATTGGTTCACTATCATCAAATGAAAATGGAAAAAGATTAGCTTTTGCTCACTTAGTTTTTAATGTTATTACGGCATTAGTTGCTGTAATATTTCTTCACTATCTAAAAGATTTTGTTGATTTTCTCGCTCCTCATTTTGGTATAGATAATACAAATTATAGTATGAAACTTGCACTATTTCATACTACATTTAATATCCTTGGAGTTATTCTTGTAGCTCCATTTATAAATGTTATTGTAAGTGTATCAGAAAAATTAATTAAGAAAAAAGTATCAAAATACTCAAAACCAAAATATCTATTACAATCAAATATAAATATTCCAGATGCTGCAATATTATCAATAAAAAAAGAGTGTATAAATCTATATGAAAACTGCCAAAAAGCAATGCTTCATGCGATAAATCTTCATACATCAAACTTAAAAACAAAAGATGATTTAAAAGCTGAACTTTCAAAAGAGATTAAAAAAATAGATACTAATATTGATGAAATCTATCAAGATAATCTAAAAGCTTTATATAGTGAGATAATTAGATACTCATCTTTTGCACAAGAACATATGACAAGTCCTCAACTAAAAAGAGTTGGTGATTTTAAAAGATGTTCAAAACAAATAATTGAAGTATTAAAAGATATACGAGATATTCAAAGAAATGTAAATTTCTATTTAAAAAGCAAAAATGAATACATCAAAAAAGAGTATAATATTTTAAGAGAAGAGTTAGCAACTATACTTATTGATATAAATTACTTAGATAATGATGAACTATCAGAAGTGGAAAAACTAACTCAAATAGAGATGATAAAAGAGTTATTAAGTAAAAATGACCTTTCAAATAGTGAAAAAATTGATGTTTTAATTAGAGAAGATAAAATTAAAGCAACGATGGCAACATCACTTATAAATGATAGTGCTTCTGTATATACAATACAGAAAAATCTAGTAGAGATTGCAACTTTATTGTTTATAAAAGATGAAGTAATTAAAGAGATAGGAGAACAAACAAATGCCTCTTAAAGAACTAATTTTAAAAGTAAAAAACTTCTTAAAAGATGAAGAAAACAAAGATATCAAAAAAACTAAAATAATTAAGATATTAGATGAACTAGTTGAAAAAAAACAAAAATTAAAAAGACATATTCAAGTTTGTGAAAATAAAAAGAAAAAAGAAGAGCTTCAAGAAAAACTTGAAGCTGTTAAGAAGCTAATAAAAAAGACAAAAAAACTTATTTAAAGTTTTTAAAGTTTTGTCTTACTGCTTCGTATGCTACAATAGATACAGAGTTTGCTAGATTTAAACTTCTTGCTTCATTTGTCATAGGAATTGTTATACATCCTTGCTCATTTTTTTCAAGTAAATCTTCTGGTAAACCAGCATCTTCTCTTCCAAAATAGAAGTAATCTCCCTCTTGGAATTCTTGTTCAAAATATACTTTATCAGTTTTTGTAGTTGCAAAAAAATGTCTATTTGAAAAAGGATTTTTTTGCCAAAATTCTTCTAAATTTTCATATTCAAAAACTTCTAAATCATACCAATAATCAAGCCCTGCTCGTCTTACTTGTTTTTCTGTAATATCACCAAACCCATAAGGTTTAATCAAGTGTAACTTACAGTTCAAAGCAAAAGCAAGTCTACCAATAGTACCAACATTTCCTGGAATTCTTGGTTCATGTAAAACTATATTAAACATATTATAAAACCACCGTTTTATTTTTGTGTACAAACACCTTATCATCAAGAAGTAATTGGAAAGCATTGTATAATACAACTTTTTCTACATTTCTTCCGGCATTTCTCATTTGTTGCCAAGAATAAGTATGGTCAACTCTTACTACATCTTGAGCAATAATTGGCCCTTCATCTAAATCATCAGTAACATAATGTGCAGTTGCACCAATAATCTTCACACCTCTTTCGTATGCTTGTTTATATGGATTTGCACCAATAAAAGCTGGTAAGAATGAGTGATGAATATTTAAAACTTTTTTAGGGAATGTTTTTACAAAATTTGGAGTTAAAATTCTCATATATTTTGCAAGAACAATAAGTTCAGGTTCGAACTCTTGAATCTTCTCTATTAGTTTTGCTTCATGTTCTTCTCTATTTAAACCCTCAGCACTAACACAATAAAAAGGTATTCCAAATTTTTCTACTAAATCTCCTAAATGCTCATGATTAGCAATTACTGCTTTAATATTTGCATTTAAGTCTCCATCAAAATATCTAATAAGTAAATCACCTAAAACATGTGATTCTTTTGTAGCTAAAATAACTACATCTTTATTTTGTTTTTCATTTAATTTTATAGTAGAGTTTGCAGGTAAAACCTCTTGTAACTCTTTTAAAAGAATTGTTTTTTTTACATCTCCTGTAATAACAGTTCTCATAAAAAATTTCTTAGTTTCTGGGTCAACGTATTCTGAGTTTTGTTCTATATTTAAGTGATTTGCGAAAAGAACTTTTGAGATATTGTAAACAAGTCCTTTATCATCTGTAGTATCTATTAAAAGTATGTACTCTTTCATCATCGTCCTAGTATTATTCTCATTTTTTGTGATGAGAATAATACCATTTTCTTGATTAATAGATAATTGAAATTATACCATTGTTGCTAATTTTTGTCTGTATGCTTCTAAATCGAATTCTTTTACTCTTGCAACACCTGTTTCAACTGCTGCATTTGCAACTGCTGATGATACTTCAACCATAAGTCTTTTATCAAAAGGAATTGGAATAATATACTCTCTTCCATAAGATAAATCACCAAATGATTCTTTTAATTCAGCAGTTAATGGCTGTTTAGCTAAATCTGCAATTGCTCTAGCTGCTGCCATTTTCATAGTCATATTAATTTTTCTAGTTTGTACATCTAATGCACCTCTAAAAATAAATGGGAAACCAAGTACATTATTTACTTGATTAGGGAAGTCACTTCTTCCTGTTCCTACGATTGCTTTAGGTTTAACTTCTCTTACATCTTCAGGGAAGATTTCAGGAGTTGGATTTGCTAATGCAAAAATAATAGGCTCTTCACTCATAAGTGCAATGTGCTCTTTAGTAAATGTACCTGGTCTTGAAAGTCCAAGAACCATATCAGCATCAGTGAAAGCTTCTTCCATAGTTAAAGCTTCATCAATCATAAAATCTTTTTTATATTTATTTAAATCAGTTCTACCTTTATGAATAACTCCTTTAGAATCACACATAATTAAGTTTTTAACCCCAAGTTCTTTATACATTGTAGAACAAGCAGTAGCAGATGCACCAGCACCAACAACTACAACTTTCATATCTTCAATCTTTTTCCCCATCATTTCACTTGCATTTATAAGACCTGCACTAGTAATAATTGCAGTACCATGTTGGTCATCATGCATTACAGGAATGTTTAATTCCTCAATTAATCTTCTTTCAATCTCAAAACATTCTGGTGATTTAATATCCTCTAAATTAATTCCCCCAAATGTTGGAGCGATTGCTTTAACAGCTTCACAAAATTTGTCAATATCTTTTGCATCAACTTCGATATCAAAAGAATCAACAGCTGCGAATTTTTTAAATAATACAGCTTTACCTTCCATTACTGGTTTTGATGCTAATGCACCGATATCCCCTAGGCCTAATACAGCTGTACCATTTGAGATTACTGCTACAAGATTTCTTTTTGCAGTATATTCATATGCTAATTCAGGCTCTCTTTTTATCTCTTCACAAGGGTGCGCAACACCTGGTGAATAAGCCATTGATAAATCTCTTTGTGAATTTAATTCAGTAGTTGTTGCAATTGCAACTTTTCCTGGATTTGGACTTTTATGATATTCTAAAGCTTCTTCTTTAGTAACTTTAACGCTCATCTCTCTAACCTTCCTCATTGATTTTGAAGCGCAATTGTAACAAAATGAAACTTAATTTTATAAAAATTTTATAAAATTTCTCTATTTTTTATGTACTTAAGTTTGTTTTTAACTAATTTTTACATAACTTTGACATATTATTTACATTAATTATAAATATAAGTCAATCTTTTAATTCTATAAGTCCTGCAAATCTTCCAGTTTTGTTTGATTTTCTATATGAGAAATAGTCATCTCCACTGCATTTAGTACAATAATCTGATATTTTTATATCATTTATACCTATGTCATTCAATTGTTTTTTATTTATACCTTGTAAATCAATATTTCTATTATTTACAAACTGCTTTCCAAAAGAAGTCTCTACTATTGTTGCTAACTCTTGACTTACTTCATAGCAACACTTTTGAATAGAAGGACCTAAAATAGCTTTGATATTTTTTGCTTCACAATTAAAATTTTCTATCATTTTTGTAGCAGTTTTTGAAGCAATATTTAAAAAAGTTGAGTTTCTTCCTGCATGAACAGCTGCTATAACTCCAACTTTTTCATCATATAATAATATAGGAATACAATCAGCAACCATCACCATCAAAGGCAAGCTTTTTTCATTTGTTATCAAAGCATCGCAATCATCAATTAAAAAATCACTGCTTTTATCTACTACTTTTATAGTATCTTTGTGTACTTGATTCATATATCTTAGATTTTCAAAAGAAAAAGAGTATTTATCTTTTAAGTTTTCTCTATTACTTTTTACATTAGAGATTTCATCACCCACATGGAAAGCCAAATTTCCATCATTTTTATTAGTAAAAACTTTCAAGATTGCCATAAAATAAGCCTTTAAAACTGATTTTTAAAAATAACTTCATTTATTTAATAATATATTATAATATTTTTGATAAAATCACGTCCTCAAAAGGTGAATAATGTCAGAAGATACTTTAAATAACACACAAGTTTTCGCGATTTTCGGAGATCCAGTAGAACACTCAAAATCGCCACAAATGCACAATAGCGCATTTGAGTACTTAGATATAGATGCAGTATATAAAAAGCATCATTTAAAAGATGGTAAAAAATTAAAAGACGAATTTTTAAACAATTTATATAATGGTGCAAATATTACAGTTCCTCATAAAGAGCAAGCTTTTAATCAAGCTGATGAAGTAGTAGGAATTGCAAATAAAATAAAAGCTGTAAATACATATGTAAAAAAAGATGACAAAGTAGTAGCGTATAATACAGATGCACCAGGTTTTCTAAAAGCAATTGAAAGTTTTGGTGAAGTAAGAAAAGTACTTATTTTAGGTGCTGGAGGAACTTCAAAAGCTATCGCACTTGCACTTCAAGAAGAAGGTAAAGATGTAGTTGTAGTAAATAGAAGTGAATCAAAACTAGACTTTTTCAAAGAAAATAATATCAAATGCTACTCTTGGCAAGATTTTAGACTTGATTATTTTGACTTAGTTGTAAACTCAACAAGTGCAGGACTAAAAGATGATAAATTACCTATGAATAAAAGTCAATTAGAAAATATATTTTTAAACTCAACATATGCATTTGACTGTATTTATGGTAAAGAAACACCATTTTTAGCCTTAGCAAAAAAAGAAGGACTAAAAGTAAAAGATGGAGAAGACATGCTTTTATATCAAGGTGTATTAGCATTCGAATACTTTACAAATAGAAAAATAGATTTAAAAACTATCGAAATAATGAGAAAAGCGCTTAAAGAAGAAAACTAATTTTCTTCTTTGCTAATTTATAGATACACAATACATAGAAAATAGTATCTTGATAACACTATTTTTTTATAGCTTGAATTTAATATTACCACTTCTAAATTTTTTAAACTTAAAATTTCAGTTCCTTTTGTTAAGCAGCTTACAGAAGACGCATAAAGTAATTTTATTTCAAAAGTAAGAGATTGTGGAATGTTTGATTAAAATTTATAACCAATCACCGTCGGTTTTCTTAACACGAAATGTTTTAGCAAAATCCATAATTATTTCATTATTTGTTAATTGTAACCATTTATTAAAGCTTTTTATCAATAAACTTATAATGCCTGCATATTTATCTAAATATTTTTCTTCTAATTTATAGTAATTAGTTAGATTTTCAACATTCCCAGAGTAAAAATCACCCAGATTAGCAACCTGCCCTTGTGTGTCATCTATTTTTTTCATTAATAAATATCTTTTATCAAAATTATTGTCTTCTGTAATTTTAGAACTATGTACAACATAAAAGCCAGTATTCTTTTCATCAAGTTTAACTAGTATATGAGAAAAATAATTTGTTCTAACTTTGTCATATTCTGAAAACCATTCATATATATCAATTAATGAATTTAAAATTTCACGGTTATAATATGGAGAACTCATAGCTCGATTTACAAAAGTATAAAAATTTTTTTCATGTTCATGTAAACTTTTTAAAATAGCAAAACCAAGAATCTTTTTATCTTTTAAAATATCTGTTATTGCTAATTTGTCTAAATTAATAAATGTGGTTGTGTTGTCAAAAAAATTATCATTTTCAAGTTTATTAATAAAGCGAACAAAATGAGATATTAGCATTAACAACTCTTGATCTATTTCTTTTTTTAGAAAGTCTAGGATTTTATCTGTTAAAATCCCTTTAGATTGCATTTCAATAATAGATTTTTTAATTTGATTTGATAGTCTTTTTTTAACATCAAGAGATCCTCTTGTTAAAAAAGTTCACGAAAGTTATTTTGCTTTCAAAAAAATGCATGATGATTAGCAAAATAAAAGTGAAGAAGTTGTTATGACAAAGCTGTCATCATGAGAAGTTTATCAATAATATCAAATAGACTAGATGCGTCAGTAGAACGCATCGGTCAAATAAGCTCATGGCTTATTTTTTTCCTAGTTATATTAGTTGCTGGTGATGTCTTATTTAGATATTTTTTCCATGTAAGTTCAATAGCAGCAGCTGGATTAGTATTTGGGGTGATTGGAGTAGATATGAATCTATTCAACTTACTACCTGCAAGAATATATGGTGTACTTACAAACTATACACTATTAGCAGTTCCTTTGTTTGTTTTTATGGGGATTTTATTAGAGAAATCAAAACTTGCAGAGAAAATGTTAGATGTCTTAGGACTATTATCTGGTAAAAAACCAGGAGGAATGGCAATAGCTATTATTGTAGTTGGTATTTTAATGGGTGCTTCAACAGGAATTGTTGGTGCAACAGTAGTAACACTTACAATGATATCTCTACCAACATTGATGAAAAGAAATTATAGTCATAGTGTTTCATGTGGTACTATTTGTGCCTCAGGTACATTAGGACAAATTTTACCTCCAAGTTTAGTTTTGATTTTGTTAGCTGATATTAGTGGTGAAGCAATTGGACCTCTTTTTGCAGCTGCACTAATGCCAGGGTTACTTTTAGCAGGTTGTTATATAATATATATTATCCTACTAAGCAAATTTGCTCCTCATCATGTACCTCCAATAGATGAAGAAGAGAGAACACAATATTCAAAAAAAGATTTATGGATAGAGTTTTTTAAATCTGTTGCGCCTCCATTTATACTTATTTTTGCTGTTCTTGGTTCAATTATTGGTGGTTTAGCAGCTCCAACTGAGGCTGCTTCAATGGGTGCAATTGGTGCATTGATAATTGTTTTTTTAAGCAAAAGATTAACACTAGATATATTAAAAGAGACTCTTTACGAAACTATGAAAGTTACAGGGATGATTATGTTCGTTCTTCTTGCTTCTCAAGTTTTTGGATTGAGTTTTAGGGGATTAGATGGTGATTATTTAGTTGAAGACCTTTTTGCTGCAATTCCTGGTGGAATGTGGGGTTCTATTTTATTTATGATGTTAGTTCTATTTGTTTTAGGATTTTTCCTAGAATGGATTGAGATTTCATATATTGTTTTACCTTTAGTTTTACCAATTTTCCATGCACTGGATATTAATATGATTTGGTTAGGAATATTAGTGGCTTTAAATTTACAGTCATCATTTTTAACCCCTCCTTTTGGATGGTCACTCTTCTTCTTGAAAGGTGTTGCACCAAAAGAGATAAAAACAACAGATATTTATAAGGGAGTACTACCTTTTATTATTATTCAAGTTTCAGTAATTGGATTAGTAATGATATTCCCTCAAATAGCCCTTTGGCTACCAAAAGCAATAGGATGGATGTAATATGTTTGATTTACCTTTGACTCAAAAATCAAAAAATGCGATGGTTGTATCTCCACATCATACAGCTTCTGATGCAGGATTAGAGATACTTAAAAAAGGAGGAAATGCAATTGAAGCTACAATTGCAGTTGCCTCATCTTTAGCAATACACTACCCTCATATGACAGGAATTGGTGGTGATGCTTTTTGGCTAATATATGACCCAAAAGATGGTGTAAGTTTCATTGAAGCCTCTGGTTATTCAGGTTTTGATGTAAATATGGATTTATATAAAGGTTTAGAAACTATTCCTTTTAGAGGAAAACTTGCAGCAAATAGTGTTGCAGGTGCTGTTTCTTCATGGGATTTAGCTTATAAAAAAAGTAAAGAATCTTGGCAAGGAGAACTAGACACTTCTACTCTTGTACAAGAAGCTGTAAATTCAGCACAAGAAGGAATTATTGTAACTCAATCTTTACACGATACATTAAAAGAGAAAAAAGATGAGTTAATAAAAGATTCTAATTTTGCAAAAATCTATTATCCAAATAATGAAGTACCTAAAGTTGGTGAACTATTAATTCAAGAAAAACTTGGAAAAACTATCAAAACTTTGGGAGAAAAAGGTTTTGATGATTTTTATAGAGGAAGCATAGCTAAAGATATTGCAAATGACTTTAAATTAAAAGAGGGTTTAATAACTTCTAATGATTTAGAACAACATACAGCTAAATGGCAAGAGCCTTTACAAGTAAAAACAAGTAATGCAAAGATATTTAATGCCTCTGCTCCAACACAAGGAGTTGCTTCACTTATGATTGTTGGGTTATTTGATAGATGGGTAAAAAAACTACCTAAAAAAGACTCTTCAAATCATATACATCTTCTTGTAGAAGCTACAAAAATTGCTTTTAAACATAGAGATAAGATGAGTACAGCAGCAACTTCAGAAGAGTTACAAGCATGGCTAGAGCCAGAGTATTTAGATAAATTAAGTGAAGAAATAGATTTACAAAAAGCTGCACCTTGGGGTGAAAATGCAGCACCAGGAGATACAACTTGGTTTGGAGCAATAGATAGTGAAGGAAGAGTTGTAAGTGCTATTCAAAGTATTTACCATGAATTTGGAAGTGGTTTAACTCTTCCTAATACAGGTATTGTTTGGCAAAATAGAGGTTGCAGCTTCGCACTTGATTCAACACATATTCAAGCATTGAAGCCTCACAAAAAGCCTTTTCATACATTAAATCCTGCAATTGCACTATTTGATGATGGAAGAGTTATGGCTTATGGGACAATGGGTGGAGATGGTCAGCCTCAAACACAAGCTGCTGTATTTAGTAGATACGCATATTATGAAGAAGATTTGCAAACTTGCATAAATAATCCAAGATGGTTATTAGGTAGAACATGGGGTAACTCTTCTCAAAGTTTAAAACTAGAATCAAGATTTGACGATGAAATCATTGAAGACTTAAAACAAAAAGGTCATGATGTTGAGATTTTAGGAGAACTAGATTCTGCTGTTGGACATGCAGGAGCTTTAGTTAGATATCCATCAAAAGATATAATAGGAGCATTTGATCCTAGAAGTGATGGAAAAGCTTCAAACTTTTAAAATAAGGGAATTTTTTATATGAATGAATTATTAATTTTAATACCAATACTTTTAGGTAGTGGTATTATTGCTGGTTTATTAGCTGGACTTCTTGGTGTAGGAGGAGGAATAGTTATTGTTCCTATGCTATATCATATTTTTATGTATATGCATATTGATATCTCTATTGCTATGCCTTTAGCAATTGGAACATCTCTTTCTACTATTGTAGTAACTTCAATAATTTCAGCAAAATCTCACCATAAAAAAGGTGGAATAGATTGGGAACTATCTAAAAGATGGATTCCATTTGTAATATTTGGTGTTATACTAGGAACAGTTTCATCAAAATTTATTGATGGTTCAAACTTGAAATTTATGTTTGGTATTTTACTTTTATTAGTTTCTGTAAATATGATAATTAGTAGCTTTAGAACATTAGTAATTGCAAATGAACTTCCAGGTAAATTTGGACAATCAATTTTTGCTACTTTATTAGGTGGTTTTGCTTCTATGTTAGGAATTGGAGGAGGAACACTTATGGTTCCTTTATTAACTTTATTTTCATTTCCAATTCATAAAGCTGTAAGTACAGCTTCAATTTTTGGACTGATTATTAGTGTTCCTGCAACTATTAGTTATATTATAATTGGTTGGAATGTAGAGAACTTACCTGTTGCATCTACTGGTTATGTTAACTGGATTGCTTTTATCATTTTAGTTCCTATGACTATGTTCTTTGCTCCATATGGAGTAAAATTAGCTTATAAACTAAATGTAAAACAATTGAAAACTGCATTTGCTGTATTCTTAGCTTGTGTGGGATTAAAAATGGTATTGGTTTAAAACCAATACCATTAGAAGATTATATTATTTATTTACTATTTTTATAGTTGCTTTTTCTTTTAACTCTTTGATTTTACTCATTGCCCAAGATTTTACACTTTTTTGAATATACTCATTTTTAAGTTTTGTTTTTACACCTTCAAATGTACTTTTATATTCTGGAATATCATTTAACACATAAAATATCTCATATCCAAAATCTGTTTTGACAGGTGTTGTAGAAAAATAACCTCTTTTTTTGTCTTTTAAAATAGGTTTTAATGTACTATTTAACACAGAAATTGGCATCTTACCTAAGTATCCATGATTATCTTTTGTCGGAGCTAAAGAGTGTTTTTTTGCTTGAATAGAGAACTCTTGCAATTTATCTTTTGATTCTTGTATATTTTTAATAATTTGATTTGCTAAACTCTTTTTTTCAACAACAATACTTAATAACTCTATTTGAGCTGGAGTATCATATTTGAATTTATTACTATAATAGTATTGTTTTAACTCTTTGTCACTTGGTTTCATATTTTCAGCTTTTTTATCCAATAAAAAATCAAATGCAAACAGTCCTTTTTTACTCTCTAACTGCTCTTTTGTGTAACCTTTGATTGTTTTTTCTTTTACTATATCTGCTAAACTTGATTTATCACTATTTTTCTTCTTATCTGCACCAGAACTTAATATATGAGTTAATACTTTTTTATACTTTTCATCATTTACAACATCAGTTGATAAAGCATAATCACTTGCTAATTTTTTCTCAACTAATTTATTTATAATACTCTGTTGTATCTTTTTATCTAATGTCTTAAAGTTTTTTGGTGCTACTTCAGTTGTTATATTTTCACCATTTACAATAGCTAATACATCACTTGCATAAGTTGACGAGATAAGTGCTGATGCCATAACCATACTACTAATAATCTTTTTCACTCTACATCCTTTAAAAATATTTATATATATAAACTTCTTATTTACATATAAAAATATTTAAATAGAAGGAAGTTACCCTCCTTCTATCAAATCAAATCCGATTAATCTTCGATTTTACCTGATTTAATTCTTTTTTCATAAACTGATTTAAGTTCTCTAATATCTTGTTGAACTTCAAATACACCATGCCAGTGAGCATAATCAGGAGCACCCATTAATGCACCTTGTCTCATTCTTCTACCTTCATGATGCCATAAATGATACCAGATTTTAAATGCTTTATCAGACCATTTGTCTTTATGCATTAAACCTTTTTTAGTTAATTCATCTATCATTTTTTTAGCATCTGTTGCATATGTATTATATAATTTTACATGTTTATCTGCCATTGTAAAGAAGTTTTTAGTATGTGTTTTTGTGTGACAAGATGCACATACTTGTTCCATTTCACTTCTTGCTGCTTTACTACCTTTTGGATGTCCAGCTAAAGGATTACCTTTAGTTATTTTTCCATTCTCATAATCAGTCACAGCTGTTTCATAACCACCTTCTCTTGTTTTAGAAATAGGTGCCCAAATATTCCATTTCAATCTTTTACTTACATTGTGAGTTGTTTTTAAATCACCAATACCACTCATATGACAAGTAGCACAAGTTGGTGCTCTATAATCACCTGGTTCCCATGCATCTGGAGCAGAATCATATTTCCATTTACTACCTTCTGCATTAAAGATATGTCCATGCATTGAATTATTATAGATTTCAATATCTGGATGATCAGGTCCTAAGTGACATGATGCGCATGCTGCAGGTTTTCTTGCTTCTTCAATAGAAAATTTATGTCCAGAGTGACATGATTTACAATTACCTACTCCACCATCAGGATAAACATTTCCAATACCATAATTTGGCCAAGTCTCAGCAGTTGGTCTTTTATCTTTGTCTAATTTAATAATAGACCCATGACATTGCATACATCCAGTTGCTTCAGGTGAATGTTTGAAATCTTTATGATCTCTACCCTCAAAATGTTGCATTAATGATTGCATACCTTTTTTGGCTTTTACTTGAATTGCTGCTCTTGCATGACCACTTTGATGAAACTCTTTTACTTCATTTGGGTGACATCTTTCACATGTTTTTGGACTAACTAATGCAGATACAAATATCTCTGTACCTTTTATACCTTTACAGTTTTGTGCTGCCATTGGATTGTCTTTTTTAACACTGTGACAGTCAATACAACTTACTCCAACATGTCCATGTCTACTCTCTTTCCAATCATTTACATGACCAGGAGTCATTTTAGCATGACATTCAACACAACTTTTTCCTGCTTCAGTAAGACCACGATTAACTTTTAAAGTTTTAACATTTGTAACATCTCCTACATTTGCTGCAAATGCTGTAAGTCCTAATGCAAGAAATATAAATAATATTCTTTTCAACATTTTACTTCCTTTTTTGTGTATCAAATTTATTTTTTAATATAGTCACCTAAAATATGATGACCAACATTCTTATGACATTCAACGCATTTTTTGTCTGTTCGTTTCTCAAAATACTCTTTGTGTGCTACAAAGGCTTTTGTATTGCTTGTTGTTGCATTTTCTAAGTTTGTATGACAACTCATACAACCTGTATCAAAAACAAAACGTTTTGCATGTTTTCTCTTCTCTTCCCAATCAATAGACTTAGGATCTCCAAAGTTTTGTACTTTAAAGTCATGTAAGCCTGTTCTTGCTTTCTCAAAAAGATAATTAGCAAGTGAATCGTGAGGTAAGTGACAATCAACACATTTTGCTTGAACTCCATTTGCATTTTTTCCACCATGAGCATCAAGATAGTACGAATCAGCCATAGGCTGCATTGTATGACACACTGTACAAAATTTGTCGTCTGAAGTTTTGTGTACCCCAACTGCTACACCAAAGGAGAAAAGTAGACCTATAATACCACCTAAGACAAATATTCCTATAATGAACCATATAGATTTAGCTTTTTTTTCCGTATTACGGGACATAAAAACTCCTATTATTATAACTTCGATTAATCAAAGTAAAAAGATGATATAAAATCATCAAACTTAAAATTCATTCATCAAATGAACAAATTTTGTTAACATCTTCCTTATTTATTCCTATATATACCAACTAAAAAACATCTCCTCCTTCTAATAAGTATGCTTATATAAAAATTTAATATTTAAATATTAAATTTTATTTAGCTTCCTTCTAAAATGTGTTACTAAATCTCTAGAAATCAAACTTGAGATATTAAATAGATTATCTAAAATTAGATAACTCTATTTTTAAGTAATACATATTCTACATATAAATAGTAATTTTGTTTAAATTAGTTACTAATTTAAAAAATTAATATTATATAAAGATTACTATTTTAGCTAAAAGAGTAAATAAAAAAATTGACCAAAGTCAAAAAATGATAGTTTTATTGAAAAAAAATAAATAAATTTTTGTAGATTAAATTTTAAGTTTTATATAAGAAATTGAAAAAAGAAGGTATTTATGCCCTCTTTTAAAGATTATTTTTCTTTTGGTCTATATACTTTTACATTTGTATAATTTTCATTATCTCTTAAGTGTTGTCCATGAAGTTGACTTAATACACCTTTTTCACAATATAAAAGATACTCTTTTTCCATTGGTAGTTTTTTGAACTCTTTTTTTAGATTATAAAAAGGTATTTTTAATACTTCTACTCCAGGAATTTCCAAGCAACCTTGTCCTTGTCTAATATCAATAATTGTATAGTCTTTACCTTCAATATCATTAACAACTTCTAATTGCCCTATTTCTTCATTGATATTATCAATCATCTTATCAACATAAGTCTCTTTTGCATTTTCAACTGCTTTATCTAATACAGAATAATCAAACTTCTTAGCTTCTTGTTCCATCTTATCAAAAGAACCGTGTGTTACTGGGTTTTTTGATATTACACCACAGTATTCAGGCATAGTTTCTGCAAATCTTCTAGTACCAATATTTTCTGCAATATCAATAATTTCAGGTTTATTCATAGTACAAAGAGGTCTTAATACTAATTTTTTTGTAACTTGGTCAATTAGTGCAAGATTTCTTAATGTTTGACTTGAAACTTGAGCAATACTTTCACCTGTCATAATTGCATCTATTTTCATATTATCTGCTATTTTACTTGCTGCCATAAACATAAGTCTTTTTAAAGTAACACCCATATAAGACTCATTTGTTGATCTAAAAATTTCAGTTACTACATCTTCAAATGGAACAGAGATAAAAGAGACTCTATGAGAAGAACCAAACTTATTCCATAAATAATAAGCTACTTGTTTTACTCCTATTTCGTGTGCTACTCCACCAAGATTAAAGAAAATAAAATGAGTTTTAACTCCTCTTTTCATAGTAAGATAACTAGCAACCGTAGAGTCAAATCCACCAGACATTAAAGATAAAATACTACCTTGTGTACCTATTGGAAATCCACCTAAACCTTTATGTCTAAAAGTAATAATATTTAACTGTTTTTCTATTAACTCTAATTTGATAGTTACTTCAGCATCTTTTAATTTTACACCTTTAGTATCATTATTAGCAAGCATATATCCACCAACAGTTTGCTCGATATTTGTTGATTTAAATTCATGAGTTCCAGATCTTTTTGCTCTTACTACAAAAGTTTTACCTTCTATTTCTTTTCCCATAAATTCATTTACTTTTACTTTTATCTCATCTAAAGTTGCAACATTATCTATTTGAATAGCTTCTAATACTAATTCAACTCCAGGAGTTTGTATAAGTCTTTGTCTAACAGCATCTACTACTTCTATTGCACATACAACTTCAACTTTATCAAAAAACTTTTTTATTGTAATATCATCTGAGATTTTGTCCATCAAGCTTTTGATATTGTTATATATTTGATTTATCATTTGTCTTTTTGCTTTTGTCCCTTTTATCATAACTTCAGGGAAAAACTTAACGATAAATTTTTGTGTTTTTAACTGCGTTTTGTCCATAAATTGAAAACCTTATTTATTTTATACGCGCAATTATAACATAACTGTTTTAAGGTTAAATATTTAATCAAAAAAATAGTAAGTATTTAGTATTATACATCACTTTTAAAACTAATGAAAAATATTAAAGGATTTTTAATTTGAAGAAAAGAAATCATATAAAAAAAATATCAGATTATGCAATCGTTGGTGGACTTGGAGCACTTTTAGTTACAGGTTTAGTTGGTTGTCAAGATAGAAATAATAACCAACAAGGAGAAGATTCAGCTTTTACAAATGCTTCTCAAAAACAAAATGCTTTTGTTGTTATAGAAGAATTACCAAATAAAAGTGGATATAAAATTGTAGATGAATTCCCAGCAAATAAAACTACAATTGTACTTAGAAAACCTGATGGAAGTGAAAGAATCCTAACACAAGAAGAGATTGATAAACTTGTAAAAGAAGAAGCTGCAAAAATTGATGCAGGTACTTCACCTCTTACAAATCCAGAAATGTCAAATGGTTCAATGGGTCTTGGAGGAGTATTATTATCTTCAATTGCAGGAGCGATGATTGGTTCATGGATAGGAAATAAACTATTTAACAATCAAAACTACCAAAATCAAAGAAGAACACAATACAAATCACCACAAACATATACAAGATCACAGGATTCATTTAAAAAAAGTGCTAGTTCTGCAAATAGAACAAGCTCAACTAAAAAAAGTGGATTTTTTGGAAGCAAGTCTTCATCATCGACTTCTAGAAGTTTTTTTGGTGGATGATAAATGAACTTAAGAAAATTAGAACCTCTAACAAATGAATATTTAGAATCAATTGGTTTTGTTTGGCATACAGATGAAGACAAAACTTCATATGTTTCTAATGAAGTAGTAGAAATATCAGAAGATGAAGCAAATGCTTATTACGAAGCTGCAAATGAACTTTATGATATGTTTTGTGAAGCTGGTGAATATGTAATAGAAAATAATCTATTTCATGAATTAAATATTCCTTTTAATTTAGTTGATGTTATTAAACAATCTTGGGAAGATGATGTTCATTGGCACATATATTCAAGATTTGATTTAGCTGGTGGAATTGATGGTAAACCTATTAAATTAATAGAGTTTAATGCAGATACTCCAACTTCTTTGTTTGAAACAGCTATTATTCAATGGGCTTTATTAAAAGCGAATAACTTAGATGAAGCAAGTCAATTCAATAATTTATATGAAGCTTTAAAAGATAACTTCAAAAGAATCATTACTCTTGATAGTGATGTTGAAAAATTTGAAGAGTACTATAAAGACCTTGGTTGGAAAATACTTTTCTCTTCTATTAGTGGCTCTAGTGAAGATGAGAATACAACTAAACTTTTACAACATATTGCAACTGAAGCTGGATTTAATACTGATTTTGAGTACATTGACAAAGTTGAATTTAGTGATGATGGTATATTTGCTAAAGATAAAAGTTTTGAATTTTGGTTCAAACTTATTCCTTGGGAAGATATAGCTATTAATGAGAGTGAACTTGCACTACTTTTAACAGAAATGATAGAGAATAAAAAAGCGATTATTTTTAATCCTGCTTATACATTGATGTTCCAATCAAAAGGATTTATGAAAATTCTTTGGGATTTATACCCTGAACATCCACTATTATTAGAGACATCTTTTGAGCCTTTAGAAGGTAAAAAACAAGTGGAAAAAAGATGTTTTGGTAGAGAAGGTGCAAATACAAAAATTATAAATGCTGATGGTTCTATTGATGTTCAAACTGATGGTGAATATGAAGGTCATAAAGCAATTTATCAAGAGTATGTAGAGTTTCCAAAAGATGAACAAGGAAACTATTATCAAGCGGGTGTATTTTACGCATATGAAGCTTGTGCCTTAGGATTTAGAAAAGGTGAAAAAATATTAAATAATATGTCAAAATTTGTAGGACATATAATAAAATAAGTTAAAGAGTTAACTCTTTAACTTACTATCTTCGTTTTCAATATGCTCTAATAACTTCTTAAAACTCTCTTCTATTAATTTAAAATTTTTAATAGATAAAACAGGTGTATGACTTAATCTATCTTTTGGTTTAAATCTTCTTCTTGTTGAATCTCTAATATCTATAATATCTCCAATAAGAACTATATCAAAAGCCCCAGCTTTTCCAATAAAGCCAATATTTAAAGGAATATAATACTCTTGCTCCTCTTTTATCTCATAAAAAATAGCTTCATTTCTAAGCATAACAAACTCTAAAGAAGCATCAATAGTGCAACCAATAGAGTTATGTTTATTAAAGATTATCTTTTTTATATTTTCTATATTTATAATAGAGTTTTTTAATCTTTTTCTTACTCTATTATGCATAAATTTCCATAAAAATGAGTCAATTTGTTTTGAACCATCTAAATGAAATAGAGGTTTATCATCTGCGTAGTATATATTATTCAAAACTCTTAACCTTTAAAGCTTTTAATATAATCATCAAGTGGTTTAAAATCAACTTTTTCATTATCAATTTGAAGTTCTAAATCCATTAAATATATATTTTCTAAATTAAACTGTTTTAATTTTACATAATCTTTTTGTGTAGTAATAATTGCATAATCAACATAATCTTTTTTAATTTTATCAATATCTTCTTTTGTAAAAGTATGATGGTCTTCAAAAGCTTTCATCTCTACATTTTTAGGAAGATAATCCAATAATCTTTTTGGCTTTGAAATTGCTGTCAATAATAATAATTTATGAGGTAAAACATTTACTCTTTTTTCGTTTAAACTATATGAAACAAATCTTTTAAAACCTTTTCCCTCTTGAAGTTGTATTTGTGCAAAAGAATAGAACATTTTAGGCTCTCTATATCCACCACTTGGTAGACAAAAGATATTTGTTGGCTCATCTTTTGGTCTAATCAAAATATCAAATTTATTGATATTATATTTAGAAAAGCCATCATCTAAAAATACTATTTTACAACCTAACTCTTCGGCTTTTTTTATTGCTTCTACTCTATTCTCACTAACAATAATAGTTGCATTTGGAAGAGATTTTGCTAAAAGCATAGCTTCATCACCACTAGTTTTAATATCTTCTAAAATTTTACCACTTTTAGAAATAATATATAAACCTTTTGATTGTCTTCCATATCCTCTTAATACAACACAAACATTTTCATATTTTTTTGCTAAAGCAATTGTCAAAGGAGTTTTACCACTTCCACCAACAATTAGATTTCCTATACTAATTACAGGAATATTAAAACTAATAGGTCGTGAAAATCCTCTTTTTAAAAGAATAACTATTAAATATATAAGAGTAAAAGGTAAAAGAAAAAATGATAATATTTTTTGGAAAGTATTTGGATAGAAGAGATAATCTTCTACCCATAAGAAAAATTTTTGTCTCAATCTATATCCACTCAGAAGCAATCTCAATTATATTATCACAAATATAATTTACATCATCATCTGTTAATGCTGGATACATAGGTATCGATAAAATTTGTTGATAAGAAGTTAAAGCTGCCGGAAATTCAGTAATTTTAATTGAATATTTATTTTTATAATAACTCAATAAATGTAATGGAATATAGTGTAATCCTGTCGAAATTCCTCTTTCTTTTAATGCTCTAGCAAATGCATCTCTATTTCTAGAAATTTTGATTATGAAGTGGTTAAATACATGTTCATCTTTTGCTTTTGGCACTGCAACATGTTTTACACCTGATAATCTTTCTGTATATATTTTTGCTATTTCTCTTCTTCTTTTAATAAATTTATTTGTTTTTTGAAGTTGCGCTAAAGAGAATGCTGCATCTAATTCACTCATATCATATTTATGTCCAATATCAACAACATCATAAATATAATCTAAGTTTCCAAAATCATCATATGTAGTTGTAATTGCATGAGTTCTAAGTAATCTAGCTCTGTTTGCAATCTCTTCATTATTTGTAACAATAAGTCCTGATCTACTTAATGCATGTTTACCATTTGATGGGTTTGTTGAGAAAATAGTCATATCTGCTCTTAAACTACCAACAGTTTCATCTTTATATGTAACTCCAAGTGCAGCAGTTGCATCTTCAATTAAAATAATTTTATATTTTTCACAAATATCATATAATCTATCTAAATCAGGTGTTTGACCTGCAATAAATGAGATAATAGCACCTCTTAATTTTTTAGATTTATTCTCTTCAAGTGCTTTTTCAAATTTATTTAAATCAATATTCATATCTTCAGTATTAATATCAATAAAAATAGGCTCTGCATCAAAATGTCTTACTACTTCTGGAATATTAACAAAAGAGTTAACTGACATTAAAATTTTGTCACCTCTTTTTAATTTAATAGAACTAAGTGCTAAGTGTATTGCAGAAGTAGAATTACAAGTTGCAATTGCATGCTTTGCCCCTACAAATTTTGCCATATTTTCTTCAAGCTCTAATACTTTAAAGCCCTCTTTTTTTGAATTTGATTCTAATACTGATTTGATTTGTTTTAACTCTTCTTCATTAACTGAAGAGCTATAAAATGAGATTTCTTTCATATATTAACTCCATTGTATTTTTGCTATTACAGGTAACTTACCTTTAAATTCATTAGCTTTTATTTTATAATTCAACATATCAATTAACTTCTCTTCACATCCTAAACTTAATAGTTCTTCTTTTGTTTTTCTTTCATCAACCATTAATTTTAGTACATCATCCATTTGTTTATAAGTGTATCCAAGTTCATCTTCGTCAGTTTGACCTTCCCATAAATCTGCACTTGGTTTTTTTGTTAAAATTTCATCAATTACACCTAAATATTGACCAAATGCATACTCATCACTTTTATACATTTGTCCAATAGGATTAATTGCACATGCGATATCACCAAAAATTGTTCCATATCCTAATAAAAGTTCACTTTTATTTGATGTTCCAACTACAATTGATGAATCTCTTGAAGAGATATCATATAAAACTGACATTCTAACTCTTGCTGAATAGTTACCAATTCTTAATTTATCATCATTCATATTATCAATATATGCGTTAATCATAGGAGAAATATCTACTACTTCATAAGATATATCAAATTTTTCACATAATTTCTTTGCATCATCAACACTGCTTTTGCTTGAAAATTGAGAAGGCATAAGCACACAACTCATATCATTTCCAAAAGCTTGTTTACAAAGGATTGCAACAATTGCTGAATCCAACCCACCCGATAGACCTACAGTTACTCTTTTTAAACCAGTCTTTTCAACTTCATCTCTTAAAAACTTTAATAATTGTTGTTCTATATCGTTCCAGTTAATCAATTTTTATCCTTTGATAAATTATATCTTATCTTTTTTTGTTTTTTCATAAAGCTTGTCTAAATAATCTAAACTAGTTTTAGAAATATTACTTTTTTTAACCTCTAAATCAGATTTTATAGACTCAAGCTCATCAACTTCGAAATATTGTAAAAAGTTAGGGTTTATATCAATACTATCCTCTTCATTTACAACTATTAATCTCTTTATCTCTTCTATTAATTGTTCTTTTTCTTCCATTATCTTTTCAATTTATCCAATATTTGAGTTAAATATAACTGCATTTTTTCTTCTCCTATATCACAACTAGAATCTTTACAACATTTACAAGCTGTACCTGCATCTGTTATTTTTGCTAAATCTTCTAGTGTTGTAGCACCTCTTTGTTCTATGGCATAAACTATCTCACCTAAAGTAACTTTATGACAATTACATACTTCATAAGAGTGAGTAAAGCTTTTTGACATACTCATCTCCTTTTATATTCCTCTAGATTTTTTCACTTGCTCATATGCTTGATTTATCTCTTGAAGTTTTTTAGTAGCTTCATCTATAATATTTTGACTTGCACCTTGTCCTGCAATAATATCAGGGTGATGTCTTTTTACTAAGCTTCTATATTTTTTCTTTAATGTAGCATCATCATCATTTTGTGAAGCACCTAAAACTTCATATGCTTTATCTAAAGATAGAGATTCACTCTCTTTTTGTTGTTTATAAAACATCTCAAAAGCACTTACTAATTTTTCAAAATCTACTCTTTTGATTTTTAGTGCATTTGATATATCTTCAGTTATCATTAATTCAGTATTAGAAAAATCTCCATCAATAAATGCAAGATTTAATAAATACTCCATAATTTTAACTCTTTTTTCATAATTATTACTAGTTAAATTGTATAAATTTTTACAAACTTCAATAGTATTATCAAAACTAGATTTTTCTTTATTATATATCTCTTTTAGCTTTTCTTTAATCTCTTCTTCATTTTGAAAATGTCTTGAAATATCACCTAAAGTATGTTTTATTAATTGTGCTTCAAGTTCACTTACTTGACCATCTGCTTTAGCTACTTTAGCCATTAGTGCAACTAATAGTCCAGCTTCATGCTGCATCAAGTCACCATCAAACTTCTCTTTCATTTTTAGATTAATATTTGCAAATTTTTCTGTCTTGTAGTTTTTAGATATTAAAAATAGAATAAAGCCTACAATAAGTAGAAATAAAAACTTCATTAGCAATTTCCTTTAAATAAAATTATTTCTTAATAGAAAGATTTTATCAAAAATTAGGTAAAATCTTTTCTTTTAAGATAAATATTTGGAGAATTTATATGTTTGGAATGGGCTTTTTTGAAATATTGCTTGTTGCAGTAATCGCTATTATTGCACTAGGACCTGAAAAACTACCAAAAGCTATGGTTGAAGTAGCTAAATTTATGAAAAAATTCAAATCTGGTTTGGATGATGCAAAATCAACAATCGATAATGAATTAAATATATCTGAGATGAGAGAAGAAGCAAATAAGTTTAAAGCTCAAATTGAAGATGCTAAGTCATCTGTAAATAGTAATATGAATTTAGGACTTAATGATATTATGAATGATGACAATGATGATTCTAAAAATGAAGATAATAAAAAAGTATCTTTCAAAAAAGAAAAATCAAAAAAGAAAAAGAAAAAAGTTGAGCAAGAAGAGTCAAAAGAAGAAATAAAAGAAGAGAAAACTGATGCTGCTGATAAATTTAAAGTAAATTTTGATGAAGCAGATAAAAAGGAAGATAATTAATGCTAGATGATTTAAAACCTCATATTGCTGATTTAAGAAAAAGACTAATAAACTCAGTACTTGCTTTGATTGTTGGTTTTTTTGTATGTTTTTTCTTTTATGAACCAATTTTAGAATGGATGATGGTTCCAGTTGAAGCTGTATTACCTCCAAATTCTCAAATGGTAGCAGTTGAAGTTCAAGAGACTTTCTTTACTGCACTTAAAGTTGCATTTTTCTCTGGATTTATTTTGGTATTGCCTATTATATTTTGGCAAATATGGCTATTTTTAGCTCCAGGGTTATATGACCATGAAAAAAAATTAGTTTTTCCATTTGTATTTTTTGGAACTTTAATGTTTTTAATTGGTGGAGCATTTGCTTATTATGTTGTAATTCCTTATGGTTTCGAATTTTTAATCAATTTTGGTTCTGCTGTTGTAACAGTTTTACCAAGTATTGGTAAATACGTTGGATTCTTTACAAAACTACTATTTGGTTTTGGAATTGCATTTGAATTACCTGTAATTACATTTTTCTTAGCAAAAATTGGTCTTGTTACAGATAAGATGTTGAAAGATTATTTTAAATATGCAGTTGTAATTATATTTATTGTTGCTTCACTTTTAACTCCTCCTGATGTATTAACTCAGTTTTTAATGGCAGGACCACTAATCTTACTTTATATTGTTTCAATATATATTGCAAAAGTATTTAATCCTGAAACAGATTTAGATGAAGATGAAGAAGACGAAGACGACGAAGAAGATGATGATGAAGAAGACGAGGAAAATGAAAAGAGATAAACTAGACCCATTAAAAACTTCAAGCTATGATTATAGCCTACCAAAAGAACTTATAGCTACTCAACCAGTAAGTCCAGCCGATAGTGCTAGACTTCTGGTTTATGATAGAAAAAATGACAAAATATCACATACTACTTTTAAAAATCTACTTGATTTTGTTCCTGAAGATGTTTCTATTTTTTTAAATGATACTAAAGTTATAAAAGCAAGAATCTTTGGAACTAAACAATCTGGGGGAAAAGTAGAACTACTTATGAATAAACCTCTTTTTATGAATAGATTTTTAGTAATGATTAGAGGAAAAGTAAAAATTGGTACAATTTTAAATTTTGAAGAAAATTTAAGTGCTGAAGTATTAGAACTAAATGAAGATGGAACAAGAGTTGTAAAATTTTTTGAAAATGATAAAGAGTTAGAATTTTTAGAATTAGTTGAAATTCTAAATAAGATAGGACATCTTCCTTTACCTCCTTATATGAATAGAGAAGATAAAGAAGAGGATAACAAAAACTATCAAACACTATTTGCAAAAAACTATGGAGCAGTAGCTGCACCAACAGCTTCTTTACACTTTACTGAAGAACTTTTAAAAAAATTAGAAGATAAATTTAGTATTGAATACCTAACTTTACATGTAGGTGCAGGAACTTTCAAACCTGTTGATGTAGAAGATATTTTAAATCATCCTATGCATAGTGAATATTTTGAGATATCAGCAAAAGCAAAAAAAGAGCTTGATAATGCAAAAAAAGTTTTAGCAGTAGGAACAACAGTTACAAGAACAGTTGAGTACTATGCAAGAACAAATAAAATACAAGGAGAGTGTGATTTATTTTTAAATCCATCAAATACTCCTATAAAAGTTGATCATTTGTTAACTAATTTTCATTTACCAAAATCAACTTTAATTATGCTAATTTCCTCATTTGTAGGATTAGAAAAAACTTTAGAAATATATGAAGAAGCTATAAAAGAGAAATATAGATTTTACTCATATGGTGATGGAATGCTAATAATTTAAGGACGAACTATATGCCAACATACGTACTATTTGACACAGAAACAACAGGAAATCAAGAAGAAGATAAGATTATTCAATTTGGAGCTATGATAGTTGAACAAAGTGGAAAACTAACTTGTTATGATGAGTTATGTTATAGCCAAGAACCAATAAAAATTGAAGCAATGGAAGTTCACAATATAACTCCTGATATGATTGAGGGTAAACCTTTAGCTACAAAAACAGAGTTTTATAAAAAACTTATTGAATTAAATAATGAAGAGAACTATTTAATTGCACATAATATAAATTTTGACTTGGGAATGATTCAAAAAGAAGGGTTTGAAAATAAGTATCAGTTAATTGATACACTAAGATGTGCAAAACATCTTTTCCCTCAAATGCCTTATCATAGATTACAATATTTGAGATATGCATTAGAATTATACAAAGTTGAAAAACAAGAAGCCGAAAAAAATGATATTATTATTAAAGCACATGATGCTATTGGTGATGTTTTAGTAATGAAACTATTTTTATCAAAATTAGTTAAAGAGTGTAGGAAGCAATATCCAGATTATAATCCGATGGAAAAACTTGCAGAACTTACAAAAACACCTGTATTTATCAATACTTTTAAATTTGGTAAATATAAAGGAAAAGAAGTTATTGAAGTTGCAAAAGAGGATTCTGGCTATTTAAATTGGATGCGTTCAAATCTTGATTTGGATGAAGATTTAAAATATACTTTAGATAAAGTACTAACTTCTTTATAAAAACTCTCTTCAATAGATAACAAAATTAACCTTTTTGTTATCTTTACTAAAAGTATCCCATTAATTTCATATAAGTTTCATTTACTTTTTTTTATAATGGTAAATTCAAAAAAAGACACAAGGGTAGATTTTGAATCATTTTTCAAGAATAGGTTTTATTTTAGCAGCTGCTGGTTCAGCTGTTGGTTTAGGTAATATTTGGAAGTTTCCATATATTACAGGAGAATATGGTGGGGGAGCTTTTGTTTTAGTATATCTTTTAGCTATTGTTTTTATTGGGTTATCTGTATTTTTAGCAGAAGCAGTAATAGGACAAAATGCACAAGCAGATATAGCTACGGCATTTATTAAAACTTCAAAGTCTAAAAATAAAAACTGGAAGTTCTCTGGTTTTATGATTATTGCTGGTTTAATTATTCTTTCTTTTTACTCAGTTGTATTAGGATGGATTTTAAACTATATTATCACATCATTTGGTGATTTACCAACAACTACTGAAGCAGCTGGACAAGCATTTGGTGATTTAATATCTAAAAATATTGCAGGACAAATAGTATTCCATACAGTTATTGCTGGAACTGTTATTTTTATTGTATTAAAAGGTATTAAAGATGGTATTGAGAAAATAAATCTTATATTAATGCCATTATTAGGTCTAATTTTAATAGGTCTTTTAATCTATGCATTAACTTTAGATAGTTTTTCAGATGCTCTTAAATATATGTTCACACCTGATTTTAGTAAAATAAATGGAGATGCATTACTTGCAGCATTAGGACAAGCATTCTTTACTCTATCTTTAGGAGTTGGTACGATATTAACATACTCTGCTTCACTTCCTAAAAAAGTAAACTTTGTTAAATCTTCAGTAATGGTTGCAATTGTTGATACAGCAATTGCTATTATTGCAGGGTTAATTATCTTCTCATTTTTATTTGAAGCAGGAGCAAAAAGTACTGGTGGACCAGGACTTGTGTTTATCTCTTTACCTGTAATTTTTTCTGGTTGGGGAGTTTTAGGTCATATTATCTCTGTTGCATTCTTTATCGCACTTGTATTTGCAGGTATCACGTCAGCAGTTTCTATGATTGAACCATCACTTAAATTCTTTACAGATAGATTTAGTATGTCAAGAGCAAAAGCAACTGTAATTTGTGGAGCTTTCTTCTATGTATTTGGTATTATTGCTTTACTATCTATGACAGGAGAGTTTAAACCAGTATTAAGTGCTTTTGGTAAAAATGCGTTCGATTGGATGGATTTTATTACTTCATCTATCATGATGCCTTTAGCAGCAATTGTAACTTGTGTATTCTTAGGTTATTTTGTTGATAAAGAGTTATTAAGAAGAATTTTTACAGCACATGTATCAGAAACAGTATTTAATATCTGGTACAACCTAATCAAATTCTTAGTTCCTATTGCTATTATTATTCTATTTTTAAATAAATTAGGAATTATCTAAATTATAAAGGCTTTTTATGCCTTTATAAATATGCATAAACAAAAAACAAAAAAATCAAAACATTTAATACTATAAAAAATATCTTTTTATATATAGCTAATAAAGATACAACAGAATAAAAAATCACAAAAGATAGACTTACATTCACATCATAACTACTTATCTTAAAACTAAGTAAGTTAAGTAAATACTCATCAAAAATTCCACCATATCCAACAATATGTAAAAACATCATCACAGGATAAAATATAGTAAAAAGTAAAGTAATTATAAATGATAAAAGTTGTGCATATGAAGTAATAGAAAAGAAATAATGCACAAAAGGATTCATTGCCATAAATATCCAAATATTAAAGAATATAAGTATAAATAGTTTTGATTTATGTTGAAAATAGAACAAAAATAAATATACATAAAAAACACCAATAATAGAAAACCATAAAGATAAAGAAAATATATATTTAGGATAAAAAGCAACAATCAAAGATAGTGTAAAAGCTAGAGTATTAAAAGATAAAATCTTTATATTATTTCTTAGAAAAAAAACTCCTAAAATAAACATAATAAATGCTCTTAAAAAAGATGGTACAAAATCAATAATTATTAGATATCCAAGTAAAAATAAAGAACATAATATAAGCAAATCAAACTTTATATTACGATAATTAAAAATTGCACTATGCAATGGTTTGTAGAACAAAAATAGTAAGTTATAAATAAAAAAACAAAACAATCCAAGGTGAAAACCAGATATAGCAATAAGATGTGAAATTCCAAGCTTAGAGAAATATTCTCTTAGTTTCATAGATGTAGGTATAGCTAAAAATATAGCTTGAAAAAACTCATTTATAGTATCATCTTTATGTTGATTTACTATATTTGAAGATAATAAAGCTTTAATTGAGTTTTGCTTTTCAATCTTTTCTATAAAAAGAGCTTTTGCAAAAAATCCTTTTAAATAATCATAAAAATTTATATATTTACTTATAAAAAGAACTTCTAAAAGATCATTCTTTTTAAAATCTTTTGTAGTTTTTGAATAAAAAGTAAAATCACTATTTTTTAACTTTAAGATTTTATAATTATTTTTTTCATATATATTTACTACTTCTACTTGTGTAGTAAAAACTTCATCAACTAATATATTTTTATAGTTTATGTACTCTTTCATTACATTAAAACAAAAAATAGTAATTAGTATGACTGATAGTATGAGAAATTCTTTGGAATTTTTTAGAAGGTTATTACTCTCTATATTCATAAGAAGAGTATAACAGTAAAGTGTTTAAAAAATAATTTTAAAAATTATCTATATCTTATATGATTTTTACCATTTCTTTTAACTTCATATAAATATGAATCTGCTTTATGTAAAATCTTATCAATATTATTAGTATCTTTATTATCACTGATACCAAAACTAGCGGTGAAATTAAAAAATCTATCTTTATCTAATATGATTTTTGTTTGTTCAGTCTCTTTTCTAATAGCTTCTACTTTTTTAATAACTTCATCTGTTGAAATATCACTAAAAGCTATAACAAACTCTTCTCCCCCTATTCTTGCACATAAATCATTATGAGAGATATGTTTTTCTAGTATAGAAGCAAATTTTTTAAGAACAATATCACCAATATCATGTGTATATTTGTCATTTATTTGTTTAAAGTTATCCACATCAATCATAACAATATGAACTAAATCTCTTCTAAAAATTGTATCTTTTAACAGTTTTTGAACTTTTATAAAAAAGCTTCTTCTATTGTCTATTTTTGTCAAGAAATCTTTATAAGCTAGTTCATGTAACTCTTTGTTTGATTGTTTTAACTCTTTTGTTCTTCTTTGAACATCTCTTTCTAATTTTTCAGTATAGTTTTTAGTAATAATTTGATATCTATATGATAAGTAAAATATTATTGCAAGTACTATTGCAATAATTATATTAAATATAAATGTTGTCTCTTTACCTTGAACAATATAATCTCTATAATTAGATACTTTTAATGTAGTGATATATTTATCTTCTTCATCTCTTAGTTCTAAATAATTTTCAATAAAACTATTATCTTCTAAAGTTTTATATTTTACTTTCATATTATTTAGTTTTATTACTCCATCAGGAGAGTCAATCTCTTTGTTTACTAAATTTATAAATTGAAAGCTTGTATTAGTATATGAACTAATAGTGTTATTTAAAAGTTTTGCTGCATATAAATATCCAACTTTTTTACCAGTATGGTCTGTTTTTAAAACAGAAGATTTTACAACATAATATATTTTTTTATCTAAAGCAATAATAGAATTTGCTTCGTCTTTATTTAAAAATAGTTTTTCAGTCTTATGAAAAAGTGTTTTTAGAGTGTCACTTTCTACACAGTCACAAAGTTTAATAACATTGTCAGTATTAGTATAAATTAGGAACTCCATTGACAATATTTTTAATTGTTCTGCGCCATTTCTAAAGTTTCTATTTTTAAAGTTTGGCTCTTTACCTTGTAAGAAGTCGTATGCATCATCCCATTTACTGTAAGTTTGAATAGTTGAGTTTAAAAATTGAGATTGAAGGCTTATATTTTTTACTAAATTTTTAACATCTTTTTTATTATGTACTGTTTCAATAGACATATAATTATCTACCAAATACTTATGGCTAAATATATAAATAACATATAATAAAATAAAAAAAACACTTAAAAAAATAAGTTTAAGTTTTGCTCTTTTAAACATTTATAGGCCTTAAAATAGAGAACAGTATTGTATTATAATTTATTTAAAGAAATATTAAAACAAAATAGTAATAAAAAAAGAGAAAAAAATAATTAATTCTCTTTTTTCTTCCAAATACTCATTTGTGAAACTGTATGTTGAAATTTTCTTGATGTCTCTTTTATTACAAATAGAACATCAATTAAATCAACTAATTCAAATCTATCTTCTAAATTATCTTTTAGTGTTTGTATAGTTTTCACCTCTTTATTCTCTTTATAATATCCACCTAACCAGTTACTTTTTGGTGTATATTCTTCAAGCCATGTATAAGGAGATAGTATTACAAATAAACCATTATTATTGACTCTATTAGGAATATCATCTAAGAATTTTTGTGGATAATATAATCTATCAATTAAATTTGAACAAAAAATCAAATCATAACCATTATATAGGCTTTTTAGATTACAAGCATCACCTTGCATAAACTCTACTTTTTCTTTAGTATCTTCAAGTCCCAAATCATCTAATGACACTTTTTTATCGTCAAATATTTCACCTTCAACTCTAACTTTATAAGTTAAGTTATCATATTTTTTTAGTTTTACACCCACATTTATAAAGTTTGCACTAAAATCAATTCCTAACACTTTATCAAAAGTTTTTGCCAGTTCAAAAGTACTTCTACCAACAGAACATCCTAAATCCAATGCGCTATTTGTATTAATATCTTTTAAATATGGTTTTAATAATTCAACAGATTTTTTAGGGAAGTTTTCTACATTAAAGAACTCTTCTCCATAGTGAAACTCACAATATTGTGAAATTAGTTCATCTGTTTCATATACATTATCATTTAATTTTGTTCTATATTCATTATCTGATTTTACATATCTAAAACCTGCATGTTGAAAGAAATGTTTTCTAAATGCATATCTTGCACTTTTTAAAGTCTCATTTCCTAAAGAGATAAAAGAACCGCCTTTCATTAAAGCATGTCTATCATCAAAAGTTGGAGTAGTAAAATCATCATATGCATTATGTGTTTTAAAATCATCAAAAGGATAAATAGGAGTAATACTCCATTGCCAAACATTTCCTTTTACATCATAAAAATCGCCAAATTTATATGTATCAACAGGTGTTTGATTAAAATATTTGAAACCTATATTTGCATCTGTATTTTCTGCATCTACATAATCATAAAGTCTATAATATTCATCTTCTGTTGGAAGTCTTACTTCATAACCTAATTTTTCACTTTTATATTTACAAAAAGCCTCTGCTTCATAAACATTTATATCAACTGGATAATTTAAAGGTAAAGGAACGATATTATTAATCTGTCTTAAATAATACTCATCATCTTTTTTTATCCAAAATGTCGGCATTTTTGCTTGTGTAAAATCAAGCCATTTCAATCCATCTTTTGAAAAATATTTTAGTTTTGAATATCCTTTATCTTTCACAAACTCTAAAAATTCTCCATTTGATACAAGATATTTGCTGGCTTTAAAATCTTTGATAGTAGCTTTATGATAAGAAAATTCGTTATCCCAACCATAAAAAATAGGATTTTCTCTATCTTTTTGAAGTATAACTTCTCCACCTTTTACATCAACTAATTCATTTTGTGGATACTGTTTACTATATTTAGTACAGTAAGAAAATGGTTCTTCTTCTATAAAATGAGAAATATTCAATTCTCTTAAAAGTACAGAAGATGTTTCAATATGAATATTTTCATGTTCAATTCCCATCAATATAACCCACATAGGACTATCCCAATTTATCGGCAGTGTAAACTCTAGATTATCAATAATATCTAAGACAACCTCTTTTACCTCATCTCTATATTTTTTTACCTCATCAAACTCTGGCCACGAATAATTACTACTATTTAAATCATCCCAGCTCATCTCATCAACACCAATTGCAAAAACTGATTCAAGATTTTCATTTACTCTTTTTGAAAGTAATTTACTAACCATTAGTTTATTTACAAAAAAAGTAGCAGTATGCCCATAATAAAATATCAAAGGATGTCTTAGTCTATTTGGTTGTTTGTATATTGATTTTTTATCTTTTAGTAAATCAAATAGTTTTTCATCTAATTCATAAGTTTGAAGAAAATACTTTTTTATCTCTTCTCTTTTTTCTTCAATAGTTCCTTCTTGTAAATTTATGGTATCTGCTCTAAAATTCATAGTATCCCTTTTATTTTATAGTTTCTAAAAATTCAATTTTATATTTATCTGAAAACATTTTGTATAGATTTATTATCTGTTTATGTTCATTTTCATCCATAGAACTCCAATGATTTTCTAATTTATTTATATCATCATCTACATTTTTATTAGATAAGATTTTTGAAATAATATTTTCAATTAATAACATTCCCAATCTTTTTATAGATGATGTCTCTTTAAGTATCTTAATTCCTATGTTTGTCATATCTTCAACTTCTATAAGCTTTTTTTGGTCTAAATCTTGCTTTGTTAATATATTTAGTGCTTGATTATGTAAAACAACAGGCATTTCATCTCTATCTCCAACAGAAGATTTTAAACTTATACCAATTGAGCCTAATTTTATTGATTTATCTATTATCTCACTATTTTTAACTTCACTTAATTGATACATCAATCTATATGCAATTGACATATTTACAAATGTAGCTCCATATTCAAATGCTCCTAAAGTTGGAATTGATAAACATTTTTTATAATTTAATATGGCAAGTTTAAAATCCTCTTCCCACTCTGCATAATTTGCTTTTATATTATAATAATGCCACAACCATAAAGGTTCATTATCTTCATTGTGTAAAAACAGCAACTCTTTTAGTTTAGAAATAGACTCTAAGCCCTCTTCTTTTTTATTTATATCTCTTTGGCTTACTATAATCCATGCTTTTCTTTGAAAATATCTAACTTGAGAATCTGTTGGCTTTTTATTTGTACTTAATTCAATAGAACTAGGTAAACTCTCATATGCTTTATCAAACTGCCCCATTCTTTCATATAATGAACATAAATTAACTGCATATTTATTTGGGTTTATTTCATATAAATAATTTACTATTAGTAAAGCTTGATTAAAATGTCCATTTCTTTCAAATAAGAAAATAAGCTTATTTAAAGCATCTATTGACAATTTTCTATAAATAGAGTTATTTGTCATATCAAAATCATCAATATTAGAAGAATCAAACATCAAACTTGCAATATCAAACCAATATAAATCTATTAGTTCATAGTGCTGTTTTTCATATACTGTATCAATAAACTTTTCTAAGATAATTAAATATCTTTTTTCATCTAAAACAACATCTTTTACATAATAAAAAAGAATCAATAAAGATATTGGATTGTTAAAGTTTTTTACGCAAGTTTCTATATGATTTCGTAGATGGTAAGACAATCTTTTTTGTTCATCTTCTAAGCTTTGTACTTTTACATTAGAAGTAAGATAAATTTGTAAAGACTTCTCTTGTTTTAAAAAGCAAAAATCATCAAAACTTCTATTTATAAAGTTTTGAAATCCTGAAATTAACTGTGTATTATTAGCTTTTGTATCTTCTAAAAAGTTTCTTCCACAATACTCAAATAGCTCTAAAGATATAAATCTATTTTTATCCTCTTTTATTATTAAAGAAGAGCTAAGTTGCAATAGTTTAAATAGTTTTTGCTCTTTACTTGATAAAAGCACATCTACACTATCATCTTCAAAAAAGTTTTTCTCTTTTTGAATATAGATATTTAAACACTCTAATTTTTTTAATCTTTTTTCAACAGTTTTTACTTGGTCATTTCTTACATAAAAATTTACACTTATAAATCTTTTTAATATAGCTTTTATAACTATTTTCCAAAACCAATGTTCACTTGTAAGCAAATCAACATTATAAATATTTACTTTTGTTTTTTTATCTAGTGAACCTAACATTAAAGATAATCTTTTTAATCTTCTTGTATCTTTATTAAACCAAGATAGTAAAAACTCCTTAAATTGAGAGCTTTCCCCATCTAAGATTGAAGGCATCATTACTAAACCTATAAAAAATAAAGCTACAAAAAAGAGTGAAACAGTATCGTTTAAACTCCATGAAAAAGGCATTTCAAAAAGAATCTTTTTTGAAATATCTTCATATATTGAAGCTGAAATTATTGCAAACATAATTACAAGTACAGAAATCAAGGAGAATATAAAAGAAGATATCTTTTTACTTATATTATAAAAAGAAGCTGAGTTTTTACAAACTTTAGAAAGATTTGCTTCAAAACTATCTATCGTATCTGCATTTATATATGTGATATTTAAACAATTTTGCTCTTTTGAAACTATATCATCTACTTTTGTTTTTCTTGAAGTATTATTTAATGAAGATGTAATAATAGTACAATTACTTTTGTTCATTAACACCCTCTTTTGCTAATTTATTTTGAATTGGGTCTGAGAATTTATATATTCCTTCTTTTAACTCAAAAGGAAAATCACTTAGGGTTTGTTGTTTATACTCTTTTACAAACTCTTCATCATAGTTTTCAAATGAATTAGTCAAAATATCAATATACTTAGAAGCAATAACACAATTTTCATCGCCCTTTTTTGCTATTTTTTCTTCATTTGTAGTCATAAAAGTAATTATATCTTCGTCAAGATTCACATTGGTTACATCTTCTTTATTTATAACTATATTTGAGTAGTTTTTTTCTCTTAGTTTTAATAACTCCAATTCTTCTTTAGTTATTTTTATAACTACTCCATTTGCATAAGAGTTTTCATCTTTTTGCAAGTTTAAAAATACAGTGCTTACCTCTTTTTTATCATCAAAATCAACTGTTTCAATTGCATTCCAAACTTTTTTTAAACCTTTAATTTTTACAGGTATTAAATCTTTGTATGAAATCTCTCTTTTAAATGACTTTTGTGCACTATTTAAATTAATCAATGAGCCATATCCAAATAAATACATTATGCTAACTTCTCCTTTGTTACTACTATTCCATCATTATCTATATAAATATAATCACCATTATTTATAGTAACATTATCAATTTGTAATTCACACCCTATTTGTCCATCTTTTTCATCATGATATTTTCTTGGACATGTTCCTTTTGCATAAATAGCAATATCAAACTCTTTTAAGTTTTTTGTATCTCTTACATATCCATTAATTACAATTCCATTGTATTTATTATCATATGCAAATTTTGTAAGTTTATCCCCTACAACTGCATAATATTCCATTTGAACATCTACAACTACAACTTTGCCTTCACCATTTACATCTCTTAATAATTTTATTAAATCTTTATTGTGTTTATCTAACTTTACAGTTATTATCTCACCTTCGCATTTTTTTAAACCACCATATGATTTAAAATCTGCTCCTAAAACATTTACCTTATCAAAATGATTGTCACAAATATCAGCTGTAAAAAAGTTCATATTATTCTCCTTTTAAAATATCAAACTAATTAATTATATTTTACTTATCTTAAATTTAACCAAAATTAGATACTATTTTTACCTATCAATAATTACACACAAAACAAAAAATAGGTATATATATGAAAGTAGTAACAGGAGTAGTAGGTAATGATATACACGTTGTTGCAAATCGACTAATCGAAATATCGTTACAAGCAAGAGGGTTTGAAGTATTTAATTTGGGAGTTAATACTTACTTAGAAGAGTTTATAGACGCAGTTATAGAAACAAATGCCGATATATTATTAATATCATCATTAAACGGTGAAGCAGAAGGCTGGTGTAGAGAGCTAAATATCTTAAAGTCTAAATACAAATCTTTAAAAGATGTTGTTTTTATGTTAGGTGGAAACCTAGCAGTGGGAGAAGCAAAGACTGAAGATATCGTTCCAAAGTTTAAAAACTATGGATTTGATTTAGTTTTTCATCAGGTGGATTTAAATACAGGTTTAGATGAATTAGAAAAATATGTTAAGGCAAAAAAATGAGTTTACTGCAAGAAGAGAGAGAAATAATTGTCCAAAATGAGTATGCAGATAATTTTGATTTTTCAGAAATAGAAGAGTTTGTAAAAAACGCAAGCAAAAATCTTTTTATCTCACACAATTTTAAAAATAGCGATAAAATGCTTGTTCAACCAAGAGGTGGTTTTCCTACGTATCAAAAGCAATTTGCATTAAATGAATTTTTTGTAAAAGCAAATGTTGATGTTTTACCTTTGACTATTGATTCAAATACAAGACTTAATGACTATGCAATGTCTAAAAAAATGTTGAGATTAAGTGAAGAAAATGAAGTAGATATGTTAAATGGTTATCCACTTGTAAATCATGGATATAGAACAACAAGAAAGATGATTACACACTTTGATAAACCAGTTAGTTTAAGACATGGAACACCAGATGCAAGACTTTTAGTTGAAACAGCTATTGCTTCAGGTATTTTTGAAATTGAAGGTGGACCAATAACTTATCTTCTACCATATTCAAAAAACTTTCCAATTGACAAAGCATTTTTATACTGGAAATATGTAGAAAGAGTTTGTGCAAAATACTCTACTTTAAATGAACCAATAAATAGAGAATCTTTTGGACCACTAACAGCAACACTTGTTCCACCTTGTATTACTATTGTGATTCAGTTACTTGAGATGCTTCTTTCTTTAGAAGAAGGAGTTAAGTCATTTTCAGTATCTTTTTCACAAAGTGGTTCAGTAAATCAAGATATAGTAACAAGTGCTGTATTAAAAAAACTTGCTAAATATTATGCAAAACAAATAGATTGTGAAGATGCAAATATTCATCTTGTTTATCATCAATGGATGGGAGCATTTCCTTCAAACAAAGACTATTCAGAATCTTTAATAAACACAGCAACAGTAATTGCAAGTTTAGTTGGTGCTGATAAAATCATCACAAAAACAAGAGATGAAGCCTTTGGAATTCCTACAAAAGAAGCAAATGCGAAAACAGTAGCAAATACACAATATACACTAAGAATATTAAATGGCTTACCAAATATTGTTGATGAGAAAGAAGAAGAGATTCTGACAAAAGAAGTAAAAAGTATAATGGAAGCTGTTTTCAATGATAGTGCAGATACATTATGGAGAAAAGTATTTAATAGTGTAAAAAATGGAATTATTGATGTTCCTTTCTCTCCTCATATTATTAATAATAATGAAGTAGTAACAGTAAGAGATAAAAACAAAAATATAAGAATTATAAAAAGAGGAAATCTTCCAATTAGTGATGAGTGTTTTGAGTATGAAAAAGCACAATGCGATTTAAATAAAGATGCAACATCAATAGTAAATGATATTATACATGATATAGGAATAATGCAATGAAAAATAGACTATTAATCGATATTGGAAGTACATATTTTAAAGTAAGTGATGCTGAAAATATACAGCAACACTTTAGAGATTTTAATAAAGATATTTATGATGATTTAAAGTATAAATGTAGTGATATTTTAGAAAAATACAATAAAGATGATGTATATATTTGTTCATCAGCAAATGGAGGATTGAGCACTTTAATTATAGGAATTACAAACTCTTTTTCTCTAAAATATGCTACAAATATTGCATTTAATTCAGGTATTAATATTATTGATACAATTTTATATCAAGATATTGAAAATACAACTGTTCCTAGTGATTTAATTGATGTTGTTATAATAACAGGTGCAATTGATAGTGTAAGCGATATATTTGATGAAAAACTATTTAATTACTTAAATGAGTTAAACTACTCAAATATTGTTTATGTAGGAAATAAAAATGATAGTAAATATCTAAGTGAGAATATAGAAAACTTAGTAATTTTACCAAATATTATAAACAACAAACTACAAGTAAATGAGCTGCAATTAAAAGAGTATTTAACAAACCTTTATCAAGCAGATATTATGGGTAAAGAAGATATTAAAAATCTATATGCAATTACTGATAATCAAATCTACTCTACTCCATACATAGTAAATAAAACATTGCCTTTAATAAATACAATGTTTAAAGTTGCTGACCCGTTTATCTTAGTTGATATTGGTGGAGCTACGACAGATATTCATTATAGTACTACACTGATAAATGACAATATGGTTAAAGATAGTGAATATGATAGATTGGTATTCAAAAAACTTGGTGTATTTAAATCAAAAGAGTCTTTAATATTTGCAGCAAAAAACAATGAATTTGTTTATGAGTTATTATCTTTTTTAAATGTAACAGAACATATATTTGAAGAGCAAAGTGATAAAGCTTTAAAAACTTTAATGCAACTAGCAATATTTTTAGTTTTATATAAAGTATCAAAAGCACACCCTTTATATATAAATCTTAAATTAGATTTATTAAAATCTGTTGTATTAACAGGTGGAATAACAAAAGTTCTAAAACAAGAAGAAGTTGAAAGTATTATTGGATTTTTCTATAAAAAGATTTTAAGCAGTAGCGTAAAACCAAATATCATATTAGATAGTAATTATGAGATTTGGACTTTAGGTATAACACAAAAATAAGGAGCTAAAATGTCGATAAATTGTATAAGAACACTATTAGAAGATGCTAATGTATCTCACAATAATAAAGTTGCTTTAATTCATGATGATTCACAAATTACATATGGTGAACTATTTACAAAAGTAAATCAAGTAGCATTTTATTTAAAAGAGTTAGACCTTCCAAAAGGTAGTAGAATTGGGATTTACTCGAATAAATCAATTGACCAAGTTATTGCTATTTTAGCTATTTTATCAACTGATTATATTTTAGTTCCACTAACAAGAATGCTTCAACCAGAACAAGTAAAATATATTATTGATGATTGTGATATAAAGTGTATCATCACAGACAAAGTTAAAATAGAAAAAATCGAAGAGATAGATTTTACTGGACAAATAATTTCATATGAAAGAACAGCTGATGATTTAGCTTCATTTGAAGAGATTTATAAATATTATAACAAACCTTACAATTATGATGTAAATGGACATGATAATGCTGTAATTACATACTCTTTTGGACTAACTGGAAAACCAAAAGGAATAGTAATCTCTCATAGAAATTTAATAGATTCTGCAAGAGTTGTATCTAAATATCTAAAATTAGAAGAAGATGATATTATCTCTGGATTACTTATATTCAATCTTGATTATGGATTAAATCAAATCTTTTGTAGTCTATACAAAAGAGCAACATTAGCTCTTCATAGATTTATACTACCAAATGAGTTTTTCAATCATATTATAAAAGATAAAGTTACAGTACTTCCACTTATGCCTATTCATCTAACTTTGATGTTTGATGAGCAAGAACATAAACTTCCAAGTAGTGAAATGTTACAAAGCGTAAGAATTATCACCTCTTCAGGAGGAAATGTAAAAAATAAAATGATAAATGATGTAGAAAAATATTTTACAAATGCAAAATTTTACTCAATGCATGGACTAACAGAAGCATTTAGATCAACATACTTAGAGCCAGAACAAATAAAAATAAGACCTGATTCTATTGGAAAAGCTATTCCAGATGTTGAATTATACGTTATAAATGAAGAAGGAAATGAGTGTAAACCAAGAGAAGTTGGAGAGTTAATTCATAGAGGTGGATATATTTATAAAGGTTATTGGAACGCTTCTGTTGAAACAAAAGAGAGATTTAAATCAATCAAAATACTAAAAAACATAGTTAATCTTGAAGGTCATTTATGTGATGAAATAGTAGTTGCAACTGGAGATTATGTATATAAAGATGAAGAGGGATATTTATATTTTGTATCAAGAAGTGATGATATGATAAAAACAAGAGGTTTTAGAGTAAGCCCATATGAAATAGAATCTGTTGCTTATAAAAATATTCCACAAATAGAACAGTGTGCAGTTTTTTCTGTTGAAAATGAAGAGATTGAAGAAGAGATTATTTTAGTATATTCAAGTAGAAGTGAAATTCCAGAAAATGAAATTATTTTTGAACTTAAAAAGCATCTTGCTACTTATATGATACCAAGTAAAGTTTTTTATAGAAAGTCACTTCCTTTAGTACCAAGTGATAGAAATAAGATAAATAAAGAAGTTTTAAAAGAAGATATTGTAAATAACATATAAATGTTACCTTTAGGAATGTTATATTCTTAAATTTGTTTTAAATTTTGACATAAATCAAAGACTTAAAAGTTATTTTTATATACAATAATAGAAATAAATTTGAGAGGATTGTTACAATGAAAAAAATTTTAATCGCTACTTCACTTTTTGCATGTGCTGTATTTGCTGCTGATGGAGCTGCATTATATAAAAAATGTGCTACATGTCATGGAATGAATGGAGAGAAAAAAGCTTTAGGTAAAAGTAAAATTATTAAAGACTTACCAAAAGCTGATTTCATTAGTGCAATGAAAGGTTACAAAGCGGGAACTTATGGTGGAGCAATGAAAGGTCTTATGAAAGGTCAAGTTGCAACTTTAAGTGATGCTGATATCGAAGCATTAGCTAACCATATAGCAAAATAACAACTAGTTTTCTAGTTGTTATAAGCTACTTATTTCTATTCTATCTCGCCCTTTTTTCTTAGCATCTAAAACTGCTTCGTCAGCTTTTTTTATCATTATGTCTTTATTTTTCCAATCTGCAAAAAAAGAGACTCCCATACTAACAGTTACACTAATTGAACGCGTTGGATGAAAAATCTTTTGATATTTTATATCTTCTTTTAGTTTTAATATATTTTCAAGCAAATACTCTTTTTTACAAAAACAAAGAATAATAAACTCTTCTCCTCCATATCTATAAACTTCACCATTTAAAATTTTGGCATACTCTTGTAGTTTATTAGCAATATAGACTAAAACTTTATCTCCATAATCATGTCCAAAGTTATCATTTATTCCTTTGAATCTATCTGCATCAATAAAAACTGTATTTAAAATATTTACGTTATTTTGATTTATATAGATATTTAAATCATTTTCCATTTTTCTTCTATTATAAACTTGAGTTAAATGGTCTTTATTTATATTATCTTCTAATTGTGCTTTTTCTCTTAATAGTTGTTCAATCAAAGTATCTTTATAATCTTCTTCAATATCTGTGTTTCTTTGTTCAAATATTTTGCCTAAAGTAAACTCAAATTGATTGTTTTTTGTATTATAATCGATATTTTTGCACTCTATTACTAAAGCTGGTTTATCTTCACCTAATCCATTTGTTAGTTTTATTTTATCAACTTGTTTTATTGAATAGCGTATTTTATCATCAATTATTGTGGGTTCTATTAACTCTTTTTTCCAATATTTTGTAGTATCTTTTTTAAGAGTAGTTACTCTTTTTAGTAATATATCTTCAAATAAGTTTTTATCTATGGAAATCTTATACATAATCAAATATTAACACTAAAATACTTAATTATTTAACTTGTAAAAACTAAGCATATGATACAATCTACTCCTAATTTTTACAAAAGGTTTTATATTGAATTTAAAAACAGTTTTTTTTACCTTATTTATTGCTATATTTTTTAGTGCTTGTGTGCATCAAAATGCACAAATAGCTGATTTGAAAGAGTACTCACAAAATCCAAATGATTATGTAACAGATGATTTAACTTTTAATAACCAACAAAAAACAAATAAATATTTTGATAAACAATATTTTAATGTTTGGACAAATCCTAAAATTTCCATATCTAAAAGAGTTGCAACTTGGGGACTTGTATATAAAAAAAGAGAAATATATTTACAAAACTTTTCTAAAGCATCAAAACAGTGGTTTGATAAGCTAATAGATAACTCTAACTTTGATGATTTTAAAAAGGTTTCAAAAAGAGCAATTGTAGTAAAAAATAGTGCTTTAAAAGTATTTCCTACAATTGAGATGATGTTTTATAATCCTTACACAGCTGGAGAAGGTTTTCCTTTTGATTATAATCAAAACTCACAAATAAAAATAAACACGCCAATTTTGATATCTCATTTTTCAAAAGATAAGGCTTGGGCATTTATAAAATCTGCTTCTGTATTTGGCTGGATAAAAGTAGATAATATTGCATTTGTAAATAATAAATTTATTAAAAACTTTATGACAAATAACTACTATATTGCTACAAAAGATAAGTTTAATATATATGATGAGTTCTTTATAGAAAAAGTGCAATTAGGTACAATCTTCCCTAAAAAAAATAGTAAATATATTGTTGCAAAAAAAGATTTAAAACATAATGCATATATAAAATATATTTCTATAAATGAAAATAATATTGATAAAAAACCTCTAAAATTCAATACTCATAACATCTCTAAAATAGCTTCACAATTAATTGGTGAACAATATGGTTGGGGTGGAATTTTTAATTTTAGAGATTGTTCTAGCTTTACACAAGACTTTTTTAGTGTATTTGGAAAATACTTAGAAAGAAACTCTTCAAAACAAATAGAAAATGGAAAATATATAAAAATAAAAGATTTATCAAATGAAGAGAAAAAAGAGTTTATTGCAAAAAATGCAAAACCTTTTAAAACATTAATACATTTACCTGGACATATTATGCTTTATATTGGAAACAAAAACAATGAACCACTAGTTATGCATAATGTATGGGGAGTAAAAACAAGAGTATTTTTACAAGAAAAAGGAAGAAATATAATAGGTAAAAATATTATAAGTACTTTAGAGTTTGGAAAAGAGTTAGCTACATATGATGATACAAAAAATGTATTGGATAAAATAGAAGGTATTGTAATTTTAGATGAAAAAAGATAAGTTTTTTTACTTATCTTTTAAATATATAAGTCTATAAACCATAGGCACATAATAAAGATTTAAAATAGTTGCCCATAATATTCCAAATCCTAAAGCAATAGCCATAGGTTGCAGAACTAAAGCTTGACCTGTTGCAAAAAATATCAGTGAACTCAATCCTAAAACAGTTGTAATAGAAGTAAGTAAAATAGGTCTAAGTCTTAAAAGGGCTTGCTCTTCTAACTCTTTTAAGTTTTTTGCTTTCTTAATAAAATCCATCATAATAATTCCATCATTCACAATAACTCCAGCAAGTCCGACAACACCTATAAGTCCTGGCATAGTAAGATTTATTCCCATAATTAAATGCCCTACTAAAACACCTAAAATAGATAAAGGAATTGTACTTATTATAATCAATGGCTTAAGCATAGAATCAAACATCCAAACAAGTGCTATAAAGATAAGAATAATTGCAATAATTGCAGCCTCACCCATCTCTTTTTGAACTTTAGCATTCTCTTCTTGCTCACCTTTTATATCTATTAAAACCTCTTTTGATAAAGATTCTAAAAGTGGATTTAACTGCTCATAAACATCTGAAGATGTAACTTTTGAAATAGAAGCAGTTACACTTACTATTCTTTTGTTATTCTCTTTAAATATTTGAGAATAAGCAGGAACTTTTATAAACGAAGCCACCTCTTTTAATAATACTTTTTGGCCATTTGTTAAAGTGATTTCAAACTTATCTAAGCTTGTTAATATATCTTTATGCAAACTTTGAAAAACTATTTCAACAATACCTTTTTTATCAAACATTTTAGAGTATGTTGCTTTAGAATAAAAAGGTTTTAACTGATTTAAAATCATCTCTTCGTCAACACCAAGTTGTTGTCCATATTTATTTACTTTAAATTTCAGTTCAAAGTTACCTAAAAGTGCATCATCTGCAATATTTGAAACACCTTTTATAGAAGATAATTTATCTTCTATTTGTTTTACTACTTTTTGAACTTTTTTATCTTCTCCTGAAATTGCAAGTTCAATATCATTTTTAACAATTCCTGCTTTTGGTGTAAATACTTTTAGTTCATCAAATTTAGTAGTATCTATATTTTCATTTATAATCTTTTTTATCTTTTCTTCTAAAACTTGTGCACTATTTTCTCTTATCATATCAGTATTATCATACTTTGGTGATAAAAATGGATTTATATACTTATCAAAAAAGTTTTGGGCTGCTCTTTCTTTTAAGTTTACAAATGTTTGAAAATAGAACTCCTCATTTATTGGCTGATTTTTACCATCTAATTTCATACCAATTACAGAAGTTACGGAACTTACTTCTGTTTTCATATTTAACTTTTGAGTTAATAACTTTTCTATTTCAAAAACTGTTTGTTCTGTTTGTTCTATCTTTTTTCCAACACCAACAGAGCCACTCACATATATTTGTGTTGTATCAAATGCAGGTAAAAATTGGAACTTGATAGCTTTGAAAAGTACAAAAGTTGAACCTAAAATAAAAACAATCATCAATACTAAAGTCAAATATCTACCCTTTAAGAAAAAGTGTAAAATCTTTGAATAGACTCTTTTATTAAAATCCCAGATTTTATGGGATTTTCTTTTTTCATCACTTACTTTTAAAATTTGCATTGAATGTAAAGGTAAAAATAAAAATGCCTCAAAAAGTGAAGATAACAAAAGTATAGTAATCATAATAGGAAGAATCTGCATAAATTTACCAGTTTCCCCACTCATAATCAATATAGGTAAAAAAGCAAAAATAGTTGTAGCAGTTGCAGTTAATACAGCAGGATACATTTCATAAGCACCATCAAGTGCAGCTTGAAATCTACTTTTTCCCATTTCCATATGTCTATATATATTTTCACCCACTACAATTGCTTCATCAACTAACATACCTAAAGCAATCAATGCTCCAAGAAGTGAAATCATATTTAAACTATATCCTAAATACTCAGCACCAATTAAACCTATCATAAAAGAAGTTGGGATTCCAATAGCTATAACTATTGCAATTCGTACATTAATAAAAAATAATAGCGCAATAAATAGTAAAATAAGTCCAAAAAGAATATTTGATACAACTGTATTCAATCTATTTTTAATCCAAATAGAAGTATCAATATAAGTATCAAACTCTATATCAGGATAAATCTTTTCATAATCTTTTGCTATTTGTTTTATCTTTTTTACAAGCTCAATAGAATCACCTTCAAAGCCTTTATTTACTCCAATTGCTATATTTCTTTTTGCATCATAATGTGAAATTGTACTTACATCTTCAAACTGATATCTAACCTCAGCTATATCTTTTAAATATATCTTTTTTGAACCTATATTTAAAATAATATTTTTTATGTTGTTTATATCTTTTTCGCCATTGAAAGTACTTAAATAGTAGTGTCTTTTAGTATCTTTTATAATACCAACGGGAAAGATTGAGCTTATTTTTGATACAGCATTAACCACATCAACTTTACTTAGATTTAGAGCTTTTATCTTCTCTTCATCAAAAATCACAACTAATTGTTTGTCTGTTTTACTAAAAACAGTAACTTCTGATAAATCTTTTAGTTGCATTATTGTTGATTTTACATCATCTGCAATATCTAATAATTGCTCTTTAGTTTTTGAATCACTTTTTGAAAATAAAGAAACAGTAATTAAAGGGAAAGTATATTCTAAAGTTTTAACAGTTGGTTCATCCATATCTGTTGGAAGATTTGTTTTTACTTGAGTTATTATATCTTTTACATCATCTACTACTAAGCTTGGATTTTCACCATCTTTCAAATCAACTTGAATAGTAAAAAATCCATTTTTAATAGTTGAAGTTATCTTCTTTGCTTCACTTAAACCTAATAACTCATCTTCTATATCTTCTACTGCAATTTTATCTAATAAATCAGAACTAGCTCCTGCATATGAGCCATTTATAATTACTGCATCAAGTGATGCTGGAGGAAAAATCTCTTTTGAAATATTTAAATATGAAAAAACTGATAGAATAAATAAAAAAAACAGTAACATATGATTTAATACTGGTTTTCTTAAAAAAAACTCTATCAGTGACTTTATCATTTTTTCTCTTCGAGTGATTTAATTATTAAGGAGTCTACAATTTGATTTTTGAATTTCATATCTTCTAATTGCTGTGCTAAGAATCTATTCTCTTCTTTCAAAGAAGTATAGTGTGCATATAGTTTATTTACATCTTTACTTACATAGTATATATTATTTCTTAGGTATATTTTTGGCATATACAACACAAGAGCTACTATTAAGATTGAAAAGGCGATAACTATGGAACTCTTAGCATCAAGTTTAATCAAACTTAAAAATCCTTAATTTTGAACTTCTACTTCTTGGGTTTTGTTTAATCTCATCTTTTGATGGAGTAATTGGCTTTTTAGTTATAACTTTACCTAAAGCATGGTCATTTCCACAAGTACATTTAAATGCTTCTGGAGGACAAATACAAGATTTAGTCCATTTTTTGAAATATTTTTTTACTATTCTATCTTCTAATGAATGAAAAGAAATGATTGCAACAATACAATCTTTTGGTTTTATCTCTTCTATTGATTCAAATAATCTTTTTAATACTCCAAGCTCATCATTTACTTCTATTCTAATTGCTTGAAAAGGAAGAGTTGCTGGATGTATTTTACCTTTATGCATCTTTTGAGATAAGAATTGTGCTAACTCTTTTGAAGAGTTAAAAGGTCTATTATTTACTATTAAAGAAGCAACTTTTTTGTACTCCCTTACTTCTCCATACTCTTTAAAGATTTTTTCCAAATCCTCTTGTGAGTAATTATTTACAACTACACTTGCATCAAGTGTTTGAGTTTGATCCATTCTCATATCTAAAGTATCACTTTCAAACCCAAAGCCTCTTTGTAATTTATCAAGTTGTAGAGATGATACACCAATATCAGCTAATACACCTTTGATATTATAATCTTTAAATTTATTTAAAACGTGTTCGAAGTTTCCTTTATTGAAGATAACCCTACTTTCATACTCTTTTAGTCTCTCTTTTGAAAAAGCCAAAGCTTCATCATCTTGGTCATTACATATTAATTTTATATTTTTGTTTTGAGAGATTAAGCCTGAACTATGTCCAGCAAAACCAGTAGTACAATCTATTATATATCCGTCGTTTATATCTTTGAAAGCTTCAAGTGTCTCTTCATACAAGACGGGAACGTGTGGAACATCCATTAAAAAGGTCCTTATTTAATTTTATATATAATACCTAAATTTTAATTTAAGGTATTTTAAAATGACAGATAAAAGTGTAATTGACTTATTAAGTAACCTATCATTAACAATGTTTAGAAAAAACTTCTTTGGTATCTACCATGGAGCAATATCAGCAAAAGTTGACCATAACTCATTTATCATTAATACATCAGATGCTATTTTTGATGAGATGACTGAAAAATCTTTTTGTCATTTAACTACAACCCAACAAGATTATAGATGGAATGAAGCAAGTATTGAAGCATATATTCACGCAACAATATATAACAATATACATGAAGCAAAATATATTGCATTTGGTATGCCTATTTTTACAACTGCATATACACTTGACCACAATAAAATAATCTTTGATGATTACTTTGGAAAAACTACATTTGGAGAGATAGATGTAATTGACCCAGGTGATTATGATACATGGTATGATAGAAATGCATTAGAAATCACAAAATACCTAAAAGAGCACAATACAAGAACAATGGTAATAAAAGGTGTAGGAACTTACGTTTATGATAGAGATATAAATGAACTTGTAAAAAGAGTTGCTATCTTAGAAAATAGTTGTAGATTGATAAGTATTAGGTCTTCATATAGTTGATTTTTTTAAAATAAACTAAAATATTCACTATAAACCCCAACATTTCGCTACTTTTAGCTATTTTAAAGGTTAAATACTATAAAGTTTGATAACATTTTAATTTAAACAAGGAGTTCTTCTATGAACAAGGCTGAATTTATAGATGCTGTAGCTACTAAAGCTGGATTATCAAAAAAAGATGCAAAAAATGCTGTTGACGCAGTATTAGAAACAATTACTGAAACTTTAGTAAAAAAAGATTCTGTTAGTTTTATCGGATTTGGAACATTCACAACTTCTGAAAGAGCTGAAAGAACAGCTAAAGTTCCAGGAACTGATAGAACTGTTACAGTACCTGCTACTACAGTTGCTAAATTTAAAGTTGGTAAAGCTTTAAAAGAAGCTGTTGCTGCTAAATAATTGCTTCATCTTAAATCCTATCCTTTTTTAAGGGTGGGATTTTTTTATGTCCAAAAATCATTTAATTTACTCTAAATAATATAAAGTTTTAAGTTTTTTTTAGACACAATTACGAACACAAAACAAATGCCACCATGGTGAAACTGGTAGACACGCTAGATTCAAAATCTGGTATCTTCGGATGTGTCGGTTCGAGTCCGACTGGTGGTACCACTATATATTACTTTCTTATAACACATAACTTGATACAATACACATAAACACTTCAAATACCAATTGGAAATTATATGAAAAAAATATTACTAATTATTATACTTGTTATTACTTTTTTGCAAGGTTTTGCTTTTGCAAATGAATCAATTGATGAAACAACTTTAAAAAAGATGATAGGAAAGATGCTAATAGTTGGTTTCAATGAAAGTAAAGTCAATGAAAATAGCAAGATTGTAAAAGATATTAAAAAATATAATCTTTCAGGTGTTATACTATTTGATAGGTATTATACAAATAGAAACAAAGTCAAAAATATAGTCTCACTAAAGCAGGTAAAACAACTTACAACTACATTACAAAATATATCAAAAGAGCCTTTGATTATATCAATTGATCAAGAAGGTGGTAAAGTTGCAAGACTCAAAGAAAATATAGGTTTTATAGAAACACCTAGTGCAAAAGATATAGCTTCAAATAGTTTAGAAAATGCAACTAATATTTATAATAAACTTGCCAAAAACTTAAAAGATATTGGAATAAATTGTGATTTTGCTCCTGTTGTTGATTTAAGTATTGAGCCAAAGAACTATGTAATAAATCAACTAAATAGGTCATATGGCAAAGAACCTATTAAGGTATCTAAATATGCACAGACTTTTATAACTTCTCTTGAAAAACAAAATATTATAAGCACATTGAAACACTTCCCTGGTCATGGCTCTTCAACAACTGACTCCCATAAAGGATTTGTTGATATAACTAATACTTGGAGTAAAAAAGAATTAAAACCATACAAAGAAATACTTAAAAACAATAATAAATCAATGATGATTATGACTGCGCATGTTTATAATAAAAATCTTGATTCTAAATATCCAGCAACACTTTCAAAAAAAGTAAATACACAATTATTAAGAGATAAGCTTAATTATAAAGGTGTAATAATAAGTGATGATATGCAAATGAAGGCCATTTCAAGTCACTATTCCCTTGAAAAAAGTGTAATTTTAGCAATAAATAGTGGTATAGATATTTTACTTTTTGGAAATCAACTTGATTATACAAGTACAGATAAAATCATAAATACAATTTATAAAAATGTGATGAATAAAAATATCTCAATAGAAAAAATAGTTTTAGCAAATAAAAGAATAGATAAATTAAAAGCAACAATTAAAGAGTAAGTAGTAAAACTACTCCTCTTCTTTATCAAGATGTTTATGTAGCTCTTTTATAGTCTCATAATCATCTTTTCTAAAATAAGTCAAGATATCAAAAACCTCTTCTCTTGTCATACCAAGTTTTAGTAGTGTTTCTGCACCAAGTCTTAAACTTCCTTCAATTGACTCAGGCATTCCCCAAGTTGCGCCATGTTTTATAAGTGCATCTCTTGATTTCATATCTTTTGTTCTTGAAAAAATCATAAGTCTTGGATAAAGTGATCTAATATGAGAAATCATTTTTACAGCAGTTCTATGGTTATCAACTGTAAGAATTACTGCTTCAACTCTATCTAGTCCAACTTTATTTAAAAAATCAAGTTCACTTAACTCACCATAATATACAGGTCTTCTCTCTTTTTGCCCTAGTTCAACCCTTGAAGAATCAATATCAAAAGCAACATAAGGTATTTGAGCGTGTTCAAACATAGTAGATACTGTTCGTCCAACTCTTCCATATCCTGCAATAAGCACACCTTTCCAAGAATCATCTGGAACATAAGCTGATTCTATTGGTGTTGGCTCTTTTTTTAATTTAAAAGCCAATTTATCACCAATACTTACAACCATAGGAGTTAATAACATACTAAATGAAATAATAGTAACAGCTGCTATAAATAACTCATCACTAATAACGCCAAGTGCTTTTGCAGCTCCAAAAAGTACAAAACCAAACTCACCACTTTGAGATAATAAAAAAGACACTGAAACTGCTGTTGATTTATTGTATCCCATATATATCATCAATAAAAATAGTGCAACTATTTTTATACCTAATATTACAAAAAGATGTTGAATCAAAATCCATGGATTGCTCATCATAGCATTTATATCTATTGACATACCAACAGCTATAAAAAACATAGTCATCAAGATACCTTTATATGGTTCAACTTGTGCTTGAATTTGATAATGATATTGTGAACTTGAAAGCATCATCCCCATAATAAATGCACCCAATGCCATAGAAAGTCCAGCATGTTCCATCGCCCATGCAGCAAATATCACAGATAACATAATAGAGAAGAAAAAAGCTTCTCTATTTTGATGTTTTGCTAAATAATCTAACACTTTTGGAATTACATATTTTCCTATTGCAATTAGAGCTAAAATAGAAACTATTGCAATTATAATTTGTTCAAATAATGAGTGATTTTTAGATAATTGACCCTTTTCAGCTAAAATAGGAACAAGTGCAAGTAAAGGAACAACTGCTAAATCTTGCATCAAAAGAATAGAAAATCCACTTTTACCTTTTGGCGTATAAAGTTCACCCTTTTCTTGTAGTATTTGCATAACAAAAGCAGTAGAAGATAAAGCAAAAGTAAGCCCAACAAGTAAAGCAACTTGCCAAGTTTGAGAATAGTATAGACTATATAGAAAAATTAAAAAACCAGAAAAAAGTATTTGTGCACTTCCTAAACCAAATACCTCTTTACGCATACTCCATAACTTCTTAGGTTGCATTTCCAAACCAATAACAAATAGAAGCAAAACCACACCAAACTCTGTAATATGACGAACAGCATCTACTTTATTTGTCAAAATTGGTCCAGGAGAATATGGACCTACAATAACACCTGCAATTAGAAGTCCTAATATACTTCCAAGCCCTAATCTTTTTGAAAGAGCTACTAGTATTGTTGCAACAGCAAACAAATAAAGAGTTGAATTTAATAGTTCTGAATTTTCCACGTAGGTTAGTTCCCTTATATATTTATAATCAAATCTTAAGAACTATATCCAAAAAAAATTATAATAATTTTAAAACATTATTATTTAGCTACTCCATTTAAAAATATATCAACTGCACCTTCAACATATTTTTTTAGTTCTTCTTCTTTTGGTGTCTCTTTTAATCCCAATAAAACTCTTAAATGAATATTACTTCTTAACATTCCTATAAAATAATCAGCGTTATCTTCATCAAACTCTTTTGTTTGCTTTAATGATGCTGCATTTTTTAATATTCTTTTTAGAACTTCTGTACCTTTTTTTGGACCATTTTCAAAAAAGATTTTTCCTAATTCTGGAAATCTTGTAGATTCATTTAATATTACTTTAAATACACCTACCATCTTTGGTTGCATATATGTATTCATCAGCGTAAATCCAAAATGAACTAAATTCTCCTTCAAATCGCTACTTTCGAATTTTTTATTTTCTAAAACAGAGATTACTTGATTTGTATTTGTAATAATAAGTTCTTTAAAAATACCATCTTTACTTGCAAACTCATTATAAATAGTTCTTTTTGAGCACCCTACTTCTTTTGTAATTTCATCTAAACTAGTTGCACTGTATCCATTTGTATAAAAAGCATTTGCAGCTGCGTCTAATATCTCTTCTTTTCTTTTCTCTTTTTTAGTCATCACACTAGCCTATTTTGTTTTTGTTGTAATTATTATAATTAAGGGTGTCTTAAAATCTAATTGGGTACTGTACGTTACCGTCTTATATTTCAACAAAGGTGAACAATGTTAAAAGAGAAAAGAAAAAAATATTTAAGTATATTTTTTATATTTATTTTTGTGATAGCAATCATATATATTATTTATCATTTTGTATATGCTTCAAAATTTATATCAACTGAAAATGCATACACAAAAGCAGATGTTGCACAAGTTATACCAAAAATAAATGCTCCTGTAAAAGATGTGAAAGTAATAGATACTCAATACGTTAATAAAGGTGATACAATAATTATTTTAGATGAAGAGGATGCAAAAATTGCACTAGAGAGTGCAAAAGCTAATCTAGAAGAAAAAAGAAGAGAAATCGAGCAATTAATAAGCAATGATAAAGAGTTTATCAAAAAAATAAATCTTGATGATTCTAAAATAAATGTATTAAAAACTACAAAAGAGAAAGCATATATAGAGCTTCAAAAAGCTAAAAAAGATTTAAATAGATATTCTCATTTATTAAAAAGTAAATCAGTTTCTCAACAAAATTTTGATGATATTAAACTTGCTTATGATAATGCAAAAAAATCATGGGAAGAAGCTAAATTAAACTTACAAAGTGCAATAACATCAAAATCAGTTACAAAAGCACAGAAAGAATCAAACTTACAACTTATAAAAGATAAAAAAATAGAGACAAATCCACAGGTATTAAAAGCAAAATCTGATTATGATAAAGCGCTATTAGATTTAAAAAGAACAGTTATAAAAGCACCAATTTCTGGAATTGTTACACAAAAAAATGTAAAAATTGGACAATATGTAAATACAAATAGTCAACTTCTTACAATTGTTCCTATTAGCAAAATATATGTAAATGCAAATTTTAAAGAGAGTAAATTAAAAGATTTAAAAATAGGACAAAAAGTTGAGTTATTTTCTGATTTATATGGAGAAGATACACTTTATCATGGTGTAGTTGAGGGAATATCAAGTGCAACTGGTTCTGAGTTATCACTAATTCCAGCACAAAATGCTACTGGAAACTGGATAAAAGTAGTACAAAGACTTCCTATTAGAATAAAACTAAATGAAGATGAGCTTCTAAAAAAACCTTTATATACTGGGTTATCAATGCATGTAAAAGTTTCTTTAGATAAAGCCAATTAATTAGCTGGATAATAAATGGAAGAAAGATATCCCGCATTAAAAGGCTTTGCTTTAGTTTTTGGAGCATTTATACTCTCATTTGGTAACTTTATAGTAGTTTTGGATACCACAATTACAAATGTTGCTATTCCTACAATCTCAGGTGATTTAGGAGTTTCAACTACTCAAGGTACTTGGGTTATTACTACATATGCAGTTGCAGAAGCTATTACTGTACCACTTACAGGATGGCTTAGTAAACAGTTTGGAGAAGTTAGAGTATTTTTAGTATCTGTTGTTGGATTTGTAATATTTTCAACTTTATGTGGACTTTCAAACTCTTTAGAGTTTTTGATTGTTTTTAGAATTTTTCAAGGTTTAACAGCAGGTCCAATTATTCCTCTTTCTGCAACACTGCTTTTATCAATATTTCCAAAAGACAAGTCACATGTAGCTATGGCAATTTGGGGAATGATGACTGTTGTTGCTCCTATTTTTGGTCCTATTTTGGGTGGTTATATATCTGATAATTGGCATTGGGCATGGATTTTTTATATAAATATTTTCTTTGGCTTAATACTAATTTTTGGAACAATCTTTACTTTAAAAAATAGAGAAACAAAAATTACAAAAACAAAAATTGATTATGGTGGATTAATCTTACTTATTGTTTTTGTAAGTGCATTCCAAATTATGTTAGATAAAGGTAGAGAACTTGATTGGTTTGAGTCGACATATATCACAACTTGTGCAATAATATCTTTTATTTCATTGGTTGTTTTTATTATTTGGGAATTAACACAAGAGCACCCTATTTTAGATTTAAGTGTTGTAAAATCAAAAAACTGGACTATTTCTACTTTGATTCTAAGTTTTACTTTTGCAGTATTTTTTGGAAATGTTTTAATAAGTCCATTATGGCTTCAACAAATTATGGGTTATACAGCAACTTGGTCAGGTATTGCAGTTGCTCCAATTGGAATTTTGGCAGTTATAAGTTCACCAATTATAGGAAACTTACTTCCAAAAGTCGATTCAAGATACATAGTTATATATGGAATGGCAGTTCTTGCTATATCATTTTATATGAGAGCACTTTTAAATATTGATGCAACTTTTTATTCTGTTGCTATTCCTACTTTAGTATTAGGTGCAGGAATTCCTGCTTGTATGATTACTTTAACTTCACTTGGTATATCTGAGTTAAGACCAAATCAAATAACAAGTGGAGCAGGATTACAAAACTTTTTAAGAATTATGGCTATGGCTATTGGTTCTTCACTGAGTCAAACATATTGGGAACATATGCAAAAAGTAAATAGAGTTGAGTTATTAAATGCACAAGATTATGCACAAAAAATAGAGATAATAAAAGATTTAAATCCTAGTTTTACCACACAAAGTGCATATGCATATTTTTCAAATATGATTGAAAAACAAGCAGTAATGCTTGCCACAAATGATTTTTATGCTATGGCAACAATACTTATTGTAATATTTGGATTATTAGCATTTTTTCTAAATCCATTACATAAAAAAGCAGTAGCTTAAGCTACTACTTTTTATGACTGAAGTTTTATTTTTTCATAAACAAATGGATTTTTAAGTAGATTTCTTAATGGTTTTTTATTTTCAGGGTCACCAATATATATAGGTCTTTGTACAAAATCTTCACTTAAAATACTTCTTGATAAATCTAAACTATCATATCTTAACTTTGCAAAATCACTAAAAGTATAGATTAAATCAGATGAAGAGAAATATCTATTTGTTAAAGCTTTCATTTTATTATAATCATTTGTTTCTCTGTATTTTTTATTTCCATATATAATAAAAGGCACAGTATACATAGAATCAGTTGGAGCATATTCATTTCTTCCCATTTTCAATTTATTTACATCATCATAAACTTCTTCACCATGGTCTGAAAGATATAAAAGAGATGCACTTGTATCTAGTTTTTTAACATCATTAATTAAATTTGATACAACATAATCATTATAATAGACTGCATTATCATAATTATTATAAGTTTCTGTCTTTTTTTCATCTAATTTATCAGATACTTTTAATCCACTAAATTTTGCAAATTTTTCTGGATATCTATAATCATATCTTGAGTGAGTACCAAGTAAATGAACTACAATAAATTTTTTCTTAACTTCTTTATCATTTAATACATCATTAAAAGGTTTTAATACTACTTCATCATAAGAAGAACTATTTTGTCTTCTATTGTTATTTAAATATACTTGATGGTCTACCATTTTAGAAAATGTAGTAAGCATAGTATTTCTTTTTGTTTGTGTTTGTTGATTTGTAATCCAATATGTTTCATAACCTGCTTGTTTCATAATATTTAATAGATTTACTTTTTTCAAGTACATATTAGGATGTTTTTCATCAGCAAAAGTTAGTGCTTGTTGTAATACTTCAATTGTATATGGTCTAGGTGAATATACATTTTTAAACACTACTAAATCATCTTTCATTTTATTTAATCTAGGAGTTGTATCTCTTTCATATCCATATAAACTCATTCTATTTCTATTTGTAGATTCGCCAATAACTAAAACAATAGTATTTACATTACTACTTGAATCTTTTAAGTTTTCAACAGGAGGCAATGTACTATTTTTTGCAAGTAGTTCTTCCATATCATCTAGTACTTTTTTATAATTAATATAACCAAATACGATATTCCAAGGTGTTGCAGATTGCATTCTTGTCATTTGTCTGTTAACTGAGCTATCAAATTTAGAAGTTCCAAATATATATCCTTTTGCAAATGAAGCAGTTGAAATAAATAAAAACAATGGAACTAAGATAAGTTTTTTAGAAATAACAAGATTTATATTATCCAATCTCTTCCAAAAGAAATATGGAATAACAGAATAAACAATAAATGCTGGAATCATCCACCATGAGAAATAAGTATGTAAAAACTCATTTGATTCCACAATATTTGACTCAAATATAATATAAATTACACTTTGAGAAAACTCTTGTTTGTAAATAAAAAAATAAAAAAGACTTGGCAATGAACCAATCCATGAAATAACACCAATAATTAAAGCAAGTCTTTTTGAATATTTTTGAAATAAAAGAACAGGAACTAGCCAAAGAAAAGATGCATAAAAAGATTCTCTTAATCCTATAAATCCTGAAACATTAAAAGCAAAACATAAAGTTTGATAAACAGCTGAGAAATAAAAGAAAAAAAGTAGATACTTAAAAAGCATAAGTATATTGTTTTTTTTGAAATCCATGAAACCCCTTAGTTAAGAAAATTAAGTGAAATCATAAACTTTTAAAGTGAATGAACAGTGAACAAAATATGAATTTAATATGAACACCATTCATAAAAAATAATAAAAGCATAGAGATAATATATAAATATATTATAATTTTTTTTTGATATACTTACAACTTATTATGTGGAGTAAAATAATGCTAAAAAAAATAAAAAATATCTTTAAGAAGAAAACATTTTCTTGTATAGTTTGGGATGGCAAATGTATGAAATATCTAGAACTTACTCAAGAAAGAATTGATGAAATAAACAATGACCCAAAATATAAAGAGTGGTCAGTAACTATTAATGAGAACTAACTCTTATAAAATCATTAGCTAACTTTAAAAATATCATTCAAAAAACTTTAGATTCTTAACAAAATTTATTTAATCTTTATTTTTGTAATATTTTGTTAAAATTTTGTAATATTTTGTTGAAAAAATGTTTTATTTTAGAAAAAGGCAATTATTATGAAAGATGAATATTTTGATTTAAGTGATTATTTAGAAGATGAAGAGATAAGTTTTTTAAAGCAAAAGCATAAAGTTCTTCTTTTAAATAAAGAAAAAATTAAACATTTTTTACAAAGTAATGCAAGCCTAAAAGAACAAATCACTCAAATAAAAAAAGATTTAGATATTGATATATCTGTATTTACATATAGAAATTTTTTACTAAAATATTTTAAAAAAAGCTATGAATTTCATAATATAAATAAAGTATTTTTAAACTCAAAACACACAATATTACAACTAATTTTAAATGAAAATTTTAAAGATTCTGAAAAGATATATAATTATTTATTGGATAATGGTTGTTTAAAAAAAGTTAAAAATGATGACACTAGTTTTATCTCATATAATGAATTTACCAAACTATTAAAAGATTATATCAAAACAAAAAATCTAAAAATAGAAATTATCGAAAAATCACAAGAGAATTCTATTGATGAAATTGATATAAAAAAAGAGATTCAAGATACAGAAATTGCAGAGATTATTGATAATACAAAAAGAATTGATATTGAACTTATTGATGGCTCTTTTGAAACTCATAATTTATCTTTTTTAAGAAACTACTATTTAGTTGAAGAGTTTAGTGGAAGAAAATTCGATTTTATAGAAAAAAATCTTTTTATGGTTCCAGCTTCAAATGAAGGAAAAATTTATAATTTTGCTAATATTAAAAAACTTATAAAACATTCAAAATTATTGCCTCAATACTCTCTTGTATTACATGATAATTCAAATATTGATTCAAAAATATATATTTATAGATATATAAATGGTGATTTACTATTTTTGGATAGTTTTAGTTCACTTTTAATTGTAGATATTCTTGATTTGATTAATAGTTCTATTAAAAGATTTTTAAATATATATAATATATATTTTCAAAAAGAAAATGAGTATATCTCTTATGAAAATAGATTTTAAACCTTGCAAGCTTTTACAAAATCATCAAATATCTTCCTATGCTCTTTCATATAAAAAAGATACTCAGGATGCCACTGTACAGCTAACATAAAAGGATAATTTTTCTTTTCAATAGCTTGAATCAATCCTTTATACTTTGCTGTAACTTTTAAATCTTCCCCTACTTTGTTTATTGCTTGATTATGAAGACTATTTGCTTTGAGTTTTCTCTTTTTAATAATATCAAAAAGCCTACTTCTTTTTTTTATAATTATATCTTTTATTGGAAAAATTGAATTTTTATGGATTAGATACTCTTCAATATCTAAAACTGTTGGATACAAATCACCATCAAAAAAGATATTTAGGAGTTGTGCTCCACGACATATTCCAAATATAGGAATTCTTCTTTTTACTGCTTTATTTATCATAGTAAGTTCAAAAGCATCTCTTTTTTTATCAAGTTTAGTATTATGTGCTTCTTTTTTACCACCATATAATAGTGGATTTATATCACTTCCTCCACTTAATATCAAACCATCAATTACTTCACTTGAAGTATGTTCATTAGGACGTAAACTTACAGCTTTTGCATTTGCTAAAAAAAGACTAAATCTTATGAATATTTCTGCAAGTTTATTACCATTATTTGGTAAGCATATTCCTATTACTGGCTTTTTACGCATTTGCTAACTTTCTCTTCCCAAGCAGTGAAGTTTACAAATTTTTCTAAATGAAATAGATATTTTTTACTTAATTTTGATAAAAGTTTTTTATCATTTGCTACTCTTTCCACATATAACCATCTATTCCACTCATCTGATATTTTCCAATCTTCTTCACCTACTAAAGAGTTTGATAATCTATAATGAAAGGCAGGTCTTGGATTTATTTTCTGTTTTTTTAGACTTTTTCTTACTTTTGTTTCATCAATAAAAGCAAATATTGGTAACATATCTAAAGATCTATTTCTTGTGGGATTATATTTTATATAGTCATCTATAAATTCATCAAGTGTTGGATTATAATTTTCTGACAATATTTTCATAATATAATCATCTTTGAATTTATCAATATATGGTGTGATTTTTCTTGTAATATCTATTTTGGCATCTTTTACTAAAAAACTCTCCAAAATAACATATGCACGTAAATAATCAAGTAATGACTGCACGTCCAAAGATACAACTTCAATATTTATATGTAATCCAAAAGCATTATAAACTTTTTTTCTAGTTCCTTCTGCACCTACTTTGTACAGACTATCACTCAAGTCATTAATCATAGATATTTTATCTAAAGGAATAGGAGGAGTACTTATCTCATATGGAACTAAATCTTTAGATATAGAACCTATCATATCTTCAACTTTTTCAACTTTTGATTCATCAATTTGCATACCAATCTTATCAAAAAAATCTACTACATTTGATTTTAGTTTTTGCTTTGTCAAAAGTTCAAAGTCAAGTTCAGCAACAAATTTTCCAAATTCACTATCAAAAGTATAAAGAAAATTATTTACTCTATTCTCTTTTAGATTATAAGTTTTTTTTAGTAGTGATACTACTCTTTTCATTCTCATATTTGAGAACTCTATTTCAAAACCAACTTTTCTTATATTACCCTCATAGTTTTGAGTCATTTTTGGCATTTTGAAGCTATTCATTTTTTACCTTTTTTAATAATTGGTTTAAATAAATTATAACAGCAAGTTCTTAAATATAAATTATTTTTAAATCTAATTTTTTATTATTTTTATATAAAAAATACATATTTTATGGATTATTTTTCTTTTTTTGTTTAATTTTTCTCTAAGTTTATTATGTTAAATTTACACCATTGATGTAATTTATTTACATTATATATGTAATTTATTTACATTAAAATTGAAAGGATTTAACAATGGGAACCCCGATTAAATTAAGTGAGCCTGATAAGTCAGATGGCAAGGAAATCTTTAATTTAATAAATAGATGTAAACCACTAGACGTAAATTCTGAGTACTTGTATCTATTACAATCTACATATTTTAGTAATACTTGTAGTGTTGCAAAAATGGATAATAACGTTATAGGATTTATCTCTGGTTATTTAGTACCAAAGAGGAGTGATACACTCTTTATATGGCAAGTAGCAGTTGATGAAACAGCAAGAGGAAAATCAGTTGCAAAAAATCTACTTTTAGAGATATTAAATAGAGAGTGTAATAATCAAGTAAATTACATTCATACTACTATCTCTCCAGATAACAAAGCATCACAAAGATTTTTTGAAAAGTTTGCAAATGATTTTGATGCAAATATAGAATCTTCTACTTTTTTAGAGATTGAAGATTTTAATAATGCACATGAAAAAGAGGTCTTATACAAAATTGGACCATTAAACAAAGGGAAAAAATGAGAATATTTGAAAATTTAGAATCTGAAGTTAGAGGTTATATTAGAAGCTTTCCAACTATTTTTGAAAAGTCAAAAGCTGCGATATTAACAAACGAACAAGGTGAAGATTATATTGATTTTTTTGCCGGAGCTGGAACATTAAACTATGGACACAATAATGAACACATAAGTCAAGCACTTGTCGAATATATCCAAAAAGACGGTGTTGTACATGGATTAGATATGGCAACAACTGCAAAAAAAGAGTTTTTACAAACCTTCAATGATACTATTTTAGTTCCTAGAAACTTAGATTATAAAGTTCAATTTACAGGACCTACTGGAACAAATGCAGTAGAAACTGCACTAAAACTTGCAAGATTAGTAAAAGGAAGAAGTAATATTGTATGTTTTACAAATGGTTTTCATGGATTAACTCAAGGTTCATCTTCAGTTACAGGAAACAATGATTATAGAGATGAAAGCTATATTAGTAGAACAAATGCAACTTTTATGCCTTTTGATAGTTATTTTGGTGATATGAATACTATGGCTTATTTTAGAAAGTTTTTAGAAGATAGTAGTAGTGGTCTTGATACTCCAGCAGCTGTAATTGTAGAAACAATACAAGGTGAAGGTGGAATAAATGTAGCTAGTAAAGAGTGGTTACAAGAACTTGAATCAATTTGTAGAGAGTATGATATTTTACTAATTATTGATGATATTCAAGTAGGAAATGGAAGAAGTGGAGAGTTCTTTTCATTTGAATTTGCTGGAATCACTCCTGATATCGTAACAATGTCAAAATCAATTGGTGGTGGTTTACCAATGGCACTTGTTTTACTAAGACCTGACCTAGACCAATGGAGACCAGGAGAACACACAGGTACTTTTAGAGGTAACAATTTAGCTTTTGTTGCTGCTAAAGTTGCTATTGAACAGTACTGGCACAACGATGATTTAAGTAATGCAGTTAAGTACAAAGAAAAAGTATTAAGACAAAGACTTGAAGAAATTGCAAATAAAGTAAAAGATGATTTACAAATAGAAGTAAGAGGTAGAGGACTTGCATATGGGTTTGATATAAAAGATGATACATCAATAGCTTCTGATTTATCAAAATATGCATTTGAAGAAAAATTAATAGTTGAAACTTGTGGTAGTGAAGACCAAATAGTTAAATTTTTACCTCCTTTAATCATCGATGAAGATACTTTAGTTGAAGGTTTAAATAGATTTGAAAAAGCTGTAATTAGATTAGTTGAAGAGAAAAAAGAAAAATTGTCGGGAGAATTTTAATATGATAGTAAGAGATATAAACAAAGATATTATAGGTACACCAAAAGAAGTTCATGCACAAGAGGGTCAATGGGTTAGTAGAAGAATGCTTTTAAAAGGTGATAACATGGGATTTTCTTTTCATGAAACAATCATCAAAGCAAATACAAAAACACATATTCACTATCAAAACCATTTAGAAGCTGTTTATTGTGTAGCAGGAAATGGGAAAATAGAAGACCTTAAAACAGGAATTGTACATGAAATATATGATGGAGTTATGTATGCTTTAAATGAGCATGATGACCATAATTTATATGGTGGAAGTGAAGATATGAGACTTATATGTGTATTTAATCCTCCTATTAAAGGAACAGAAAACCACGATGAGAATGGTGTTTATCCCTTAGAAGACTAATCAAAAAAAATACTTCAAACACAATAAAAAAACTAAGGGAAATATTTATGAAAGTATGTAAATTTGGTGGTAGTTCAGTAAAGAACTCCACCCAAATAAAGAAGATTATAGAGATAGTAAAAAGAGATGACAAAAGACAAGTTATAGTAGTTTCAGCACCAGGAAGAGATGAAACATATGATGAAAAAATAACAGACCATTTATTAAATTTAGCAACACAAGGTCTACACTTTTTAGAACATAAAATTGAAGTATCAGTAGAGAATAGTTTTGAAGCTATTATGTCAAAATATGAGAAATTATGTGATGATTTACAAATATCTAAAGATAATATTTTAGATAATTTGAAAAATGATTTACAAAACTGCAAACTTCAAGATGATAAAAAAATAGCCTTTTTCCTATCAAGAGGTGAACACTACAATGCAAAAATTATTGCAAAATATATGAAAAAAGTAGGTATAAACATAAAACTTATGTTGCCTGAGGATTTTGGATTTATATTAAGTGATTGTTATACAGATGGAAAAGTACAAGAGCAAACCTATGCAAATATCAAAAAACATTTAGTTTTAAAAGATAATGAAAAAGTAATAATTCCAGGTTTTTATGGAATTACAAAAAATAAAGATATTGCAGTTATGAGTAGAGGTGGTTCTGATTTAACTGGTGGTGAGTTAGCTTATGCACTTGATGCAGATATTTATGAAAACTGGACAGATACAAATGGTGTTTATGAAGTTGACCCAAGAGTAATACCACAAGCAGATGTAATTCCAAGACTTACTTTTAAAGAGTTAAGACTACTTAGTTCAAAAGGTTTTAACGTATTTCACTTTAACGCGATGCTAAATTGTAAAAAAAGTAAAATACCAATTAGAGTAAGAAATACAAATAACCCAACAAACAAAGGTACAGTAATATTAAGTGAAAGAGTTCCTATGGAAAAATTAGTAGGAATCGCAAAACTTGATAATATGGCATCAATTCATATTCAAAAAGCAATGCTAGGAGAAGAAGTTGGATTTACTGCTGAATTACTAAAAATTTTCGGAGAATTTGGAATAAACACTTATCATTATCCTACAGATAAGGATGATTTAGCTATATTAGTAGAGCAAGAAGATTTAAAAGGAAATATCAATAACTTAAGAAGAGCCATAGATAAGAGATTAAAGCCTGATAATATCTTTATTACTTACTCTTTATCTGTAATCACTCTTGTAGGAATTGGATTAAAAGAAGACTCTTTTACTATTGTAGATGCGCTTACAGCACTAAAAGAGAATAATATTGCATTTGAAATGTTTGATATGAGTCCTTCTAAAATTTCATTTCACATTGGAGTTGCTCAAAATATCTCTGATATAGCGTTGGAGACATTATATGAAAAGTTATTGACAAAAGATAATTGTATTTGTTAATAAAGGAAAACTATAATGAAAAAATTGCTACTACTTTTAGTACCACTAATACTATTTACTAGTGCTTATGCAAAAGAGATAGAGAAACCAAGTCAAGAGAAAATAAACCAAAGACTAGATAAATTAGAAAAACCCTTATTTACTCCATTTGTTGAAAATTATATTTTAAATGATTTAAAACAATTAAGAGAAGATAATAAAAAACTAAAAGTAGAGCTTTACAAAAGGCTAGCTGAAAAAGAAGTAGAAATCTCTACAAATACTATAAACTATGCTACTTCTACAATCAATAATATTTTTTATATTATTGCAGCTGCCTCTTCATTATTGGTGATTATTGGATTAAATTCAATAAGAGATGTAAATCAAAAGATTAGAACAATTGTTGATGAAAAAGTATCTAAAGTAATTGATGATTATGAAAAAAGAATGAGTTTAATAGAAAAAGACCTTGATAAACGTTCAAAACAAGTTCTACAAAACCAAAAAGAGATTGAAAAGACAAACACTATTCATTCATTATGGATAAGAGCTGCACAAGAGACAACTCCAAGTGGTAAAATTGAAATCTATGATGATATTTTGAAAATAAAACCATCAGATGCAGAAGCCTTAACTTACAAAGCAGAAGCAGCTCTTGAACTAGATGAAGCAAACTGGGCTTTACATTTAGCAAATCAAGCACTTAATATTGATGATGATTATCCAAATGCATTTTATCAAAAAGCAAAAGCAAATGCCGTATTAGGATATAGTGATTTTGCAATAAATGACCTTGAAAAAGCACTGATGTTAAATGAACAATATATCGAAGAAATAGAGAATGAAGAAGAATTTGATAGTTTAAATGACAATAAAAAATATATAGCATTGATTAAAAAGTATAAACAAGACAGCGAAACTAATCAATAAACTTAAATTTAATTTAATTTTAGTTGCTATACAATTTGTATATATACAAAAAGGAGTTTGTTATGGAAATTTCAAGTAATGTATCTTCTTACGTAAATCAATACCAGACTAATAATACATTAGAAAAAATAGCAACTGGATTAGAATTAAATAGAGCATCAGATAATGCCTCTTCACTTGCGATTTCTGATAATTTAAGAACACAAGCAAGTGGTTATGTTCAAGCTATTTCAAACACAAATAGTGCAATTGCATCTACGCAAATTGCAGATAGAGCAATGTCTGAACAATCAAATATACTTGATAATGTAAAAGAGAAACTTCTTCAAGCTTCAACAGATACAACATCACAAGATGGAAGAGAAGCTTTATTAAATGATGTTCAAAATTTACTAAAAGGTTTAGATGCTATTGGTAGTTCTACAAACTACAATGGTGAATCACTTCTTCAAGCTTCTAGTTCTGATCAAAGTGCAAGCCAAGCACAAATCTATCAAACAGGAATAGAAAGTTCTGATACAACAGATGCACAAGAAGTTCAGTCAAATACTGCTGGATTAGGATTGAGTGATTTATTATCAGAATTACCATCTGATTTTTCAGCACAAGATGCAAGAGATTATTTAACTAGAGTTGATGATGCAATTGGAACACTAAATGATTATAGAAGTGATTTAGGTTCAACTCAAAATCAATTAGCAAGTACAGGTAGAAATCTACTTACTCAAGAGACACAAACTTCAAGAGCTGAAGCTGAGTTAAGTGCTGCAAATATAGCACGAAGTTTAAGTGATTTTAATAAACAAAGTGTTTTATCACAAGCTGGTGCATATACACAATCACAGTTTAATATTACACAACAGTCTGTACTAAGACTTTTAACTTAACACCTGAGATATTTTTCTCAAGTGTTATTAAAAATCAATTGTTTTATATATTCTTATTCTTTTTTTAGGATGTTTTGTAACTTTTGAGTATTTAACTCCATCATATTTAAAATAGTTTTTGTACCCTGTTATTACTCTTTTTGTTCTTACTTTTTCATATTTTGTTTCACATTTAGTTCTATATTTTGTCTCATAATGATAACTATTTGAATCATTTGTTCTTAATTCATTTGCTATTTTACCACCTAATAATCCACCAACTATTTTAGCAGCAGTATTTCCATTACCTTTTCCTATTTGATTACCTAAAATTGCACCAGCTGTTACTCCAACAATAGTATCTAATCCAATTGAATTATTATTTGAATATGAATAATTATCATCATACACTTTTTGTCTATACTCTTGCTCATAGCACTCTTGAACTGGTTGACTAACTCTTACTTCTTTATATATAGGTTCACTATGTGTTACTCTTGCAAACTCATTTGATTGTAATGAATTTGCAAATATAAGATTTGTAAATAGTGCGCTTAAAACAATGATTTTTTTCATAATAAATCCTTTTATAAAAGATATATTTATTTTATTGAAGAGATATAATCAGCTAATACTTTAATATCTTCATCACTTAATCTAGCAACTTGTCCTTTCATTACACCCTTCATAGCTTTACCATAAGTTCCATTTTTGTAACCGTGTAAAGCATCTTGAATTTTTTTGCTATCCCAACCTTTGATAATTTCACTTTTACCCAAAGCAGCTTTTTGTGCATTTGCTCCATGACATGTAGCACAAGCTTTGAAAAGAGTTTCACCATTACTTGCAGCCATTAAAGATGTTGCTGTAAAAAAAGCAACTGTTGTTATGATTTTTTTTGTAGTAGTCATTTTATACTCCTTTTTTTTATAATTGAAGTATAAAACTTAATTGTGGATGGATTGTGAAAGTTTAAATTATTTTAATTTACCAAATACTTTATATTTTTCCCAGTAAATATCTATCGCTTCTTTTAGTTCTTTATCACTTAGTTTTGTAGGTTCTTTTAGTTTAAATCTAAGAATAAAAGCTTCAGGCATTATTGTTGTTTTTTTTGTTGGATTTTTCATATATGAAAACATAGCTTTTTTTACATTTTCTTCACTACTATATTTAAGTAAATATCTATAAAAATACTTATCAATAGATACTGGAATATCTTTATGACAAGATACACAGTTCTTCTCATAAATATTGGCATTTAAAAAATTAAAAAAAAGTAGTGAAAATATTAAGATTTTTACCATTTTACTTTTACCTTTGTTCCTTCATTTAATTTAGAAGTAAAATCAACTTTTAGTTTATACTCTTTTGCTATTAAAGATACAATACTAAGACCAATACCAAAGCCCCCTACACTATTATCAAATCTTTTATATCTAATAAAAAGTTTTTTAAGTTGTTCTTGACTCATACCTTTACCACTATCTTCAATCTTTAAGCAACCTTGCTTCAACGTAACTTTTATCATTCCTTTTATTTTATTATATTTTATTGCATTTGATAAGAGATTATCAATAATTTTTGATAGTTTTTTCTTATCCATATTTATATGTACATTATCTTCAATATTTAAAATAAAATCTATTTTTTTAGCTTGAGCTAAAGTACTAAAGAAATCAACTCTTTGCTCAACTAATAAAGAGAAATTTATATCTTCATTTTTTGAGATAATTTTATTATTTAAAGTAAGATATGTTAAATCTTCATATATATTAGAAATAGTTTTTGCTCCAATATCTATTCTATTTATCTTATTTTTTAGTTTATCATCTAAATCATAACTTTTAATCATCTCTATATTTGTCACAATAGTACTTACAGGAGTATTTAACTCATGGGTTGTATCTTTTATAAATCTATCTAAAACATACATGGATTGCTTCATAGGTTTTAAAACTATATTTAAAAGAAAATACCCTATAAAAAGCATAAAAAGAAAAACCACAGCATTTACAAAAGCTAATGTATTATCAAGTCTATCTAACCAACTTTTATCTTCAGGTATTTCAATTACAATATATTTTGCACCAAGATAGTAAGATTCTGGTTGAGTAATATAATGAATTTTATCATTTGTCAAATAGATGATTTTATTAAATTTTATATCATCTGAGTCTAAAGTAGAAAATATCTTTTTTTTAGAACTATCATATATTGCTGATTTATATCGTTCATCTCTTGGGTAGTATTTGTATTTATCAAAGTTAATATGCAAATCTTTTAATCTATAAATAAAATCACTTGAATATTCTTGAAGTTTTATTCTTTGCTTTTCAAGCATCATATCTTTTTGGAAGTAGTAAAATATATATCCAATAAAAAGTAAGATTATACAACATAAAGATAAATACAGTAATGAAAATCTTATTAAAGTTCTTTTCTCACTACGAATTAAATCTATATCCAAGTCTCTTAAGGCTAACAATTTTATCTTTTCCTATAATTTTTCTAAGATTTTTTATATATGTTCTAAGTGAAGTATCACTTGGCTCTTCTTCATAATCCCAAACATAATCAAAAATTCTTTCATGATTTAATAACTCATTTGGATTTAATAAAAAAAGTTTTAATAGTTTTAACTCTTTTTTGTTTAAGTTTACAACATTATCATCTTTTTTTAGTAAGTAAGAAGACATATCAAATACAATGTTATCATCAATTTTTATAATCTCTTCTTTATTAGAGTACTCTCTTTTTAAAATTGTTTTTACTCTTAAAAATAGTTCTTTTAATTCAAAAGGTTTTCTTATATAGTCATCACAACCACTATCAAAGCCCTCTTCTAAAGATTGCATAGAGTTTAATGATGTGATAAAAATAGCAGGTGTTTTATCTTGATTTTTTCTTATATCTTTTAATACTTCAAATCCATTCAATAAAGGAACATTTACATCTAAAAGTAGTAAATCATAGTTTTTTTCATACACTTTACTTAGTGCTTCTTCTCCATCATATGCACTATCTACTTTAAAATTATTCTCTTCAAAATACTCAATTATTGTATCGCTTAAAGTTATATCATCTTCTAATAAAAGTAGTTGCCGTTCCATAATTATCTATTCATTCTTTTTTTATTGTTTTTATAAGCTTTTTTTTCTTTTTCACTCATAGTAGGAATTCTGCTTTTTAACTCTTGATTAAAGTTTCTTTGCTCGTGTGGTTTTACATAACCCATAATTGCAATAAGCTCTTGTGTACTCATTTCTGAAAAATCAGTTTTTGCAAAAACAGAAGAAAAAAATATCAATATAACAAATATTACTTTTACCATTTAAATCTCTTTTTTTTGTTTTGAAAAGTAATAATACCATAATAATTGTAGAAAAATTGTAAAGCAAACTACTAGATTTAACTTCATCTATAATAAAATGAAAAAAACAAAAGAGAGAGTTATGATAAAAAATATCTTATTAGTTTCAATTACAGCTTTACTTTTTGTAGGTTGTATGGATGGACAAAAAGAGCAAAAATGGACGTCTTGGGTTTATCCAGATAAACAACAAACAAAAAGAGTAATAAAAAATGGTATTTATGACTCATTTAAAGAGTGTAAATCAGCTTCACTAGAAAAAATAAAACAATTAAATGTTGAAAAATATGCAGATTATAGATGTGGTTTAAACTGTACATTCAAAGAAAATCTAAAAACAGAAGTTTGTCAGAAAATGATTAGATAAGTCTCTTTTTCTGACATTATTGACTTTATTTAGACTTTTTAGTGTGTTGTTTTTACACATTTGAAAAAAATTTCGAAATTTCTTCACTCTAAAAAATTATTATAAATTATCTTTTTCTAATATGCCAAAATACCATATTATAGTTACTTAAGAGCTATTATATTTAAAAAATAATTTTTTTTGATAGTTTATTCAGTTTTCTTGTTAAATTCAATTTTATGCTTATAAAGTTATTATTAGACAAGATTTAATTTTAGGGAAAACACATGAATGCATTAAAACATATGAAAATTCTATACGTAAATGATAGAAATAGTGATGAGGAATATGGTGTTTCTGAACTACAGGACTATTGTAATAATATTATTGTCTCAAATAATAGTATAAACGCAATAGAAATTTACAAACAAGAGAAACCAGAGATAGTTATATACAGCGTATCTTTTCCAAAGATAAAAGAAGAAGAGTTTATCCAAAAGATAAAAAGTATAAATGAAAAAGCACAAGTAATAATAACAACAGAAAACATTGACAAACAAAAACTTTACAATGCTATAAACTTTCATTTAATAAAATATCTAGCATATCCATTTAATATGAACTCAATGTTAGATTCTTTAAAAGATTGTATAAAAAGTATCGATTCAAACACATCAAATATCATTGAATTATCGGATAGTTTAACATATGACAGATTTAATAGAACACTACTTAAAAATGGTGAATTAGTATCTTTATCTGCTAAAGAGACAAACTTCTTTGATACTCTAATCAAAAACAAAGATAGAGCAGTTAGTTATGAAGAGTTTAATCAAATAATTTGGCAAGGTGAGATGACTAAAGATGCATTAAGATCAATAGTAAAAGACTTAAGAAGAAAAATTGATAAATCAATTATCAAAAATGTATCAGGTATTGGATATAGAGTAGATTTATAATCTACTCTATATGTTCTGGCTCTCCTAGATAAAAACCTTGAGAATAATCTATTCCCATATCTTTTATAATCTCATGAATCTCTTTTGAGTGAACATACTCAGCAACTGTTTTTATATTTAGTTTTTTTGTAAAAGAGACAATCAATTCTGTAACTATTTTTGCATTTAAATCTTGATTTATATATCTAATCATAGAACCATCAATTTTTACAATATCTACATTTAATTTCATTAGGTATTCAAAGTTTGAATATCCAGTACCAAAATCATCAATAGCAATTTTACAACCTAAACTTTTCATTTTCTCTATAAAATCACTTATCTCTTGATAATTTTCTATACCCTCTTCTTCTACTATTTCTAAAATAACCCTTTGAGATATTGCTTTATATTTAGCTAAATTATCTTCTAATAGTTGAACTGTTGGTCTATATAAAATATCTTCAATTGTTAAATTTATAGAAAATTCTGCATCTTTATCACTAAAATATTTAAATGATTTATTTATCATTATTTGAGTTAATTTATTATATAACTTCGCTTTTTTAGCAACATGTAAAAAGTGAAATGGTGATATAACAGTTCCATCTGAATCTATCATTCTTACTAAACACTCATATTTTTCAACTTTATTATTTTTATTTGATACTATTGGTTGAGCAAATACTACCAATCTATCATCTTCTATTGCTTCTTTTAATTTTTTTGTCCAAGTTACATTTTCTATTAGACTATTTTTTATACCTCTATTTTCATCAAAAACAATAATCTCTTTATTCTCTAGTTTTGCATGATTTTTTGCCATTTCTGCATTAATAAAGTAGTTTCTTTCAGAAGAGATACCAGCAATAAAATCTACTTCAAGCTTATTATTATCAATAGTAAACTCAAATTTTTTAACATCATTTATAATTTTTTGACATAAAGTTTTGAACTCTTGCAGATTCATATCATTACTTGTTAGAAGTATTGCAAACTCATCACCTTGAAGTTTATATAAATTTAGATAGTTTTGATGAACCATACTATTTAACAGTTTTGCCACTTCTATTAATAACTTATCACCTACTTCAAATCCATAGTATTCATTTATCTCTTTAAATCTTTGAATATTAAATACAGACAATATTAAATGTTGACAAGAGTCTAAATCTTCAAGTAGTTTTTGTCTATTGCTTAGCCCTGTCAATAAATCTGTTGTTTGAAGTCTTATTCTTTTTTCTTGACTTATCAAATCACTAATATCATATCTAATTGCAATAAACTCACTAATAGCACCATCTACATCTAAAATAGGAACAATTGTAGATTTTACATAATATGCACTTCCATCTTTTGCTCTATTTTTAAGTACACCTTTCCAAACTCTTTTATCAAGTATTGTCTTCCATAAATCTTTATAAACTTCTTTTTTAGTATCTGGATGTTTTACAAGATTGTGTTTTGCTCCTAGTAGTTCTTTTCTACTATATCCTGAGATTTTACAAAACTTCTCATTTGCAAAAGTAATTATTCCTTTTGAATCTGTCTTAGATACAATTGCACTTACATCAACTGCTTTTTTATACTCATTTAACAAAGACAAATTGATAAGAACTTCTTTATTTTTATTTTCTAACTCTTTTTCATTTTGTATTTTTGTTTGTATCATTTTATTAGCTTGATTTGCTAACTCTTTAAACTCTAAGAAGTTTATTTTATCAGTATTAATAGTCTCATTATTTGTATTTGCATTTTTGAAGAAATCTACAAACAATAAAAAAGAGCTATCTAAATCTTTAAAAATTTTCTTTGTCAAAATCACAATAAAAGCAAATAATATAAAAAATACAAGTAAAGAATATCCAAGTTTATAAAGTGCTTTTGTCTCTAGTAACTCTTTTTGTTTTTTTATTAAAGCTTCCATTTTATCAAGATATACACCTGTTCCTATTATCCAGTGCCATTTTTCAAATTTTTTAATATATGTAAGTTTTTCGATTTTCTCTTTTGAATCTTGTCTATGCCATTTATAAGTTAAGAACTCTTCATCTTTATTTTTTATACTTTTTAAAATACTTTTTAAAATACTTTTTTCATAAATAGAATCAAGTTTTGTATAACTTTTCCCCTCAGAATCAAGTCTATATCTATTTGCTAAAATTGTTCCATCATAATTTAGTAAAAAAACATACCCATTTTCAAAAGTTGAAAGATTTCTTATTCTATCGATTGCCTCTTTTTTTAGCTCTTCTTCCATTCTAGACATATAATCAGCAGATACTAAAACCATATTAAAAGGCTCTAATACTTTTACATAACCTTTTTTATCTTCTTCTTTATTTGAAATAGGAGAGATAAATCCCCAACTAACAAAACCCTCTTTTTTATTAGTTGCTACATTTAAAATCTCATTTAAGATAATCTTTCCATTATTATCTTTATAGTTTTTTAATTTATAGCTATTATTGTATTTACTATTTGCACCATGAAAAATAATCTTTCCATTAAAATCTAATAAAAAGTAATATCCATATCCATCATAAAACTTCATACTACTTAAAGAACTTTCTATAAGTTGTAAAATCTCTTTTTTTGATTTTGTATCTTTGTATTTATTATAAAGATTTAAAGCAAGATTATAACCTTCGTATGTTCTTTGTTTTAAACTTTTATTTAAAAACTCTTCTTTTTTATCATAATTGTACTCTATTAATGAAATAGCTTTATCTATTTCTATTTTTAGATTTGATTTTTGTTTTTCTAAATACTCTTCTCTTACTGAGTGTTCATTTTCTTTATAAAGCTTATATTCATAAGAAAAATCGAAGATTTTCATAATTATAATAGAAAAAAGTGACACAATTAATATTAAATAAAATATGACTTTTGATAGTTGTTTTGTCATTTAATCTCCCCAAAAAATAATACAATATAATATCCAAATAAAGATTAGAATTATTTTTAACAACTTGTCACAAGACAACTAATGTCACACATAAATAATATTTTAATATTTTATTTAATATTTTTATTGTAAAACATATTATTAATATATAGGAAACATATGTCAAAGAAAATAACAATAAAATATATCTGGAATCTACTATTACACAAAAAAAAGCAACTTATTTTAGGACAATTTGTAACAATAATAGCTATTTTAATAAGTGTACCAATACCTTTAATGCTGCCAGCTTTGGTTGATGAAGTTTTACTTCATAAACCTGATTTTTTTGTAAATAATATAGATAATCTTTTTGGAAATGGAAGTGCATTTTATTATGTAGTTATTGTAACTGTATGCGTTATAATTTTAAGATTTTTACATTTTTTATTTACTGCAATTACCACAAAAATTTTTACTTCTATTGCAAAATATATAACATTTAAAATAAGAGAAAAACTTTTAAATCATCTAAAGATTGTATCAATGAACGAATACGAAACACTTGGTAGTGGCTCAATCTCTGCAAATTTAATAACAGATGTAAATACACTTGATGGATTTATTATAACAGGTGCTAGTAAACTTGTATCTTCAACTTTAACTTTACTTGCAGTTTCATTTGTACTTATTGCTATTCATCCTGTTTTAGGACTTATGATTCTTATTATTCAGCCAATAATAATATTTCTATCTAAAAAAATAGCAAGAAGTGTAGGAACACTAAAAAAAGAAGAGAATAAAGCTATTGGAAATTTCCAAGAAAATGTAGGAGAAGTTCTTGAGCTTTTTGGACAAATAAAAGCAAGTAATAAAGAGAAAGATTTTTTTGATGAGAGTATAAAAAAAGCACAAAACGTAAAAGATACATCAAATGAATTTAATTATAAAAGTATCGCTTATGAAAGATTTTCATTTACTATTTTTCTTGCATCATTTGAGATTTTAAGAGCAGCAGGACTTTTGATGGTTGCTTATAGTGATTTAAGTATTGGTATGATGTTTGCAATGTTTGGATATATTTGGTTTATTATGACTCCTGTTCAAGATATCTTATCTTTACAATACTCTTATGCACAAGCAAAAACTGCACTAGAAAGAATAAACAAAATTTTAGAACTACAAACAGAAGATAGTGGAGATAAAAAAATTGAAGAAGATTATCTAAATATAGAACTAAAAAAACTCTATTTTAAATACAATGAAGATAAAGATATATTAAAAAACATATCTTTAAAAATTGATTTTAAAGATAAAGTAGCCCTTATTGGAGCAAGTGGTAGTGGTAAAACAACACTAGCACAAGTTATCTCTAGTTTTTATAGTAAATACAAAGGTGAATTACTATACAACAATGAAAAAATAGAAAACATAAAAAAAGACTCTATACGAAGTTCTATATTTTTAGTATTACAAATGCCAATTTTATTTAATAACACTCTTAGATTTAACATAACAATGGGAAATAAAAACATAAAAGATGAAGATATTTTCAAAGCCTTGAAAGTAGCTCAATTAGAAGAGACTGTATTAAAAATGCCTAAAAAATTAGATACAATTGTAGGAAGACATGGTATAAGATTGAGTGGAGGACAAAGACAAAGATTATCAATCGCAAGAATGATAATAGCAAATCCTAAAGTAGTAATCTTTGATGAATCAACCTCAGCTCTTGATGTACATACAGAAGTAAAACTTTTTGAAGCATTAGAACCAATACTAAAAGATAAAACTGTAATAACTATTGCTCATAGATTAAGTACAGTGAAAAATGCCGACAAAATATATGTTTTAAATAATGGTAAATTAGTTCAAGAAGGAACACACAAACAATTAGAGCAAGAAGAAGGCCACTATTTGGATTTTGTAAAAAATCAATTAATTTAAAGGATTTAGTATTATAAAGTATATAGATAAACAATCACTAGAAGATAATCTTGTTTTAGAATATATATATAACAATAAAAAAGAAAACTACTATTATAGTGATGATTTTTCAAATGACTTTTATATAAAAGCTGCATACGAAGGATTTATAAGCGTTTCATATGAAGAAGACAACACTTTTGTAATACTTCCAGAAATGCAGTTTGACTATGCAGTTTTATATTTTGAAAACTTACATATCTCAAAAAAAGTTAAAAAACTTCTAAATGATAGTTCTTATAGTTTTAGAATAAATAAAAACATAGAACAAACACTTGATTTAATAGAACAATATCATAAAGACTCATGGATAAAAGACGAATATAAACAAACACTTCTAAACTTACAAAATTATCCTAATAATTTAGGTTTTGAAATATTTTCAAGTGAAATATTAGACAAAAGTACAAACCAAATAGTAGCAGCAGAGATAGGATATAAAATAGGTGCAATTTATACAAGTTTAAGTGGCTTTTATAGTAAAGAAAAAAAGTATAATAACTATGGAAAATTACAACTTGTACTATTAGGTAAATACCTTTTAAATAATGGCTATAAACTATGGAATTTAGGACATCCATATATGAAGTATAAGTTTGATTTAGGTGCTACACTTTTATCAAGAATTGAGTTTATAAAACAACTTAAAAAATATAGAGATTTAAAAATCTAATGATTTCCATTTATTTGAGAATAGTTTTCTAAATTTACATCATTGAAAAACTTCTCGGGATTTGAAACAACAGCTTCAAACTCATAACAATAATTATCTAAATCATCTGTAAAAAAAGTACGCTTGTTATGTATATTTATCATATCAGAAGAAAAGAACTCTTCATATGAATCATGAGAAGGACTATTCTCTTCTAGAAACATAAATAACGCATCTTTTTTTGCTTCGTTATCAAACATTTTATTTAATTGCTTTTTTGAATAATTTAAAAGTACACTGCTTTTCACACAATATCTTTTTGAAACAACAAAACTATTTTCATTTTTTACAACTTTAGCACTACTATTTTTATAAGTACATCCAGAGAATAAAACAACTAAAATGGTAAAAAAACTATAATAAAATATCTTTGACATAATCACTTCTTAAAAATTATTCTAAGAAAAATCATATCTTATTTATATAAATATCTAACTTAATTTAGTTTTTCGCAAATATAACTTTTTTCTTTTAATTTGATAATTTTTCCCTTTTTGTCTTTGTTCAAAAAGTCTTTTACATTTGAATCATTTCCAGTATTAGTTGGCATTTAATTTTCCTTTTAAATGATTTAAATTATTAATTATTAATTTATTGCATATTATGAATAAGCTAGAAAATAGGGACATAAAAAGAAAACTATTTAAAAGAAAATAAGCTCCATAAGAATAAATAAAATTATAAAATATTCTCTTTGTATAAAATCCTGGATGAATATCATTAAAAATTAAATAACTTACATAAAGCCCTACAAAGCACATACTTATAGTAGTTAAAATATCTTTTAAAGAATTTGTATACTTTAAATTTAAACTTTTATCTTTAGGGGTTTTAATATAATAAATTGTAAATATGGAAAATAATATAATACTAAAAACAAAAATCCAAGAAAAACAAACTTTAAAGGATTGTGGATTGAAAGTGTATTTTTCAAAGTTGTGATAAAATACTTTAAAATATGGTTGTATATAAGGATATAAAGAACTGATAAATTCATTTTTGTAAAGCCCTGTTATAGTAAAGATAAAGCCAAATAAAATTGATATAAAAAAACCATAATAAAAAAGTCTGGCTTCAAACCTAAAAACATTCAAACTTTTATTTTTATTTTTATCAATCATTTTTTGTAGTTCTGGGTCTTTTAACTTTTTATCTACATAATACTTATGAGTTAAACTTTTTTTATACTCTTCTATCTCTTTTCTTCTTTCAATTCTTTCAGCTCTAGTCTTATGTCTATATTTATGTGCTCTTTTTATTAAATACTTTGATGCAATTATTTTTTGCTCTATTTGAATTACAAGTATTAATGCTATACCAAAAAATAAAATTATATATATCAATTTAAATTCCTATATTTATTAAATATCATTTGTACTATTTTGTGCATAAATAAAATCCACTTTCCCTTCTACAAATAAATATTCATCACTATTTGCTATTATTCTTGTAGAGCCATCTTCATTTGGTACAATAAAAATATTTTCTCCATCATTCGTCGTATAATGAGTAATATTTCCATACCCACCATCTAATATATCTTTTGACAAAGGAGTAGAGATATTACTTCCTGCTGATATAGTATCATCTTCATATAACTTAAACTCTTTATTATTGTTAATCATTGCATATTTATCTGCAACTGTTATCATGTCACATGTTGCACTTATAGCATCTAAGACTTCTTTTGGTACTATTTCTTCAGTTGCCATTTTCTTGTCCTTCTAGTTTATTAAGTTTTTGTTTGATTTCTTTAATTTCTTTATTATATTTATTACATGAGTTTTCAAGAATGTCTAATAGTATCAAATCTCCATCTGATAACTTCCAAAATTCATTTTTTATTCCTCTGTTAGATATAGAATTATTTGTAATGTTAAGGCTAATTATTAATTTTTCAAAGCTTTTTAAATATTGAGGAATATATATGTTAGAACAATTATTCAATATACCATTTTTAATATCTATAGCTATTAACCAATTTAGTCTAGTACTTAAATTATTTAAACTAGTTAACAACCAATCTTTATCTTGATTCTTTTTGTCTCCAAGAAATTTGAGATATGATTCATAAGATTTAACTTTTGCATTATATAATTTTTTATCACTTTTGAAATTCCGTACCCTTTGTATTTCTGTATCTCCCAAATAATGTTTATCTATATTTATATGAGAAAAATGTGTTCCAAAAAAGGAATGCATTGCAGAAATAGTATACTTACCAAAATCAACTCCTTTAACTCCATTCTCCCCTAAATTAATAATATAATCTGTAAGTTTATATCTTAATTTCATTTCTTCATCTTTTGATAAAAAATAAATATTCATAGAATTGTCATTTCTAAAAGATGAATGAATTTTATAAATTCTAGCATATGTTAGAAACCACCATACAGCATTTTCAGCATTTTTTGGATTAATATAATACTCACCTTTTTGGAAAAAATAATTTGTAGTAACTAGAAATGGTTTCATAAGTTTTGAATCATAATTTATAAATAAATAATCATGTAGTATATTAATCCATAGTGTTGCAATAACATTTGCATGTATAAAATATTCTGTTGCTTCTGGATTTACTGATTGATTCGCCTTTACAATAGATTTTGTTGAAAAATAAAAACTCAAATGAATTACAAGAAATATTAATGGAATACTTATAAATATTGTAAAGTATTTAAAAAAAATTCTTTTGGAAACCCCTTTAATATTTGACTTAACATGTTCCATCTATGCAACCTCTTTTTCACAATAAACTTGATTTTCAAATCCATCAGTAAAAGTACCATATGTCGTAGAAGTTACATCACTATTTGGAACTATGAATATAGAGTTTCCATCTGTAGTTTTTTGTATGATTACTTTTCCATAAGCACTATCTATATATTGCATTTTACCTTCTGGTAGTATTATTGATTGTCCTTGAAGAATTTTTCCTCCTGAATTATCAATACTATTTAAAAAAGCAATTTGTTCTTTATTTAGACTACTATTTAAAGAAAAACTTTCAATATCTAAGTCTTCTTTTGCATATAAAGATTTTACGATAAGCTCATCATTTCCTAATCTTTCATATTCTATATCTACTTTATCTTCTAATCCATAAGAATCAAATGAATATCCATCACTATTTGCTATTATCATTCTTGTAGAGCCATCTTCATTTGATAAATTTACACTATATGAACCATTTTTATTTTTTTCATAAGAAGCTTGATTATCAAATCCATCTGTAAATGTACCATAAGTAGTAGATGTACCATCTTCATTTGGTACAATAAAAATATTTTCTCCATCGTTCGTCGTATAATGAGTAATATTTCCATACCCACCATCTAATATATCTTTTGATAAAGGAGTAGAGATATTACTTCCTGCTGATATAGTATCATCTTCATATAAATTAAACTCTTTTAATTCTTCTTTTGTATATTTTGTAAGAGATGACACTTCTTCAAAAGTTGTATCAGCTTTAATATCTATATTTGGTGAATCATATTGAACTGTTATATTTTCAGTAGAGACTTCAGATTCATACATCAATCCTGTTGAGCTTTTTTTCAAAATATGTGTGGCATCTTCAAAAGTATAAGACATTTGAGTCTTATCAGAAGAAATTTCTACATTATCTACTTTTATTGTATTATTATTTTCATCTTTTATTATTGCTGATTTTGTACCATCATGATTTTCAAAAATTTTTATAGGAGCTTTTTCACCTTGTATTATACTAACATCTTTTGGAATCTTAACATCAAATCCAATAGGCAAAGACTTCGCTTGCTCTAAAGTCAAACCATTATATTCCAATAAATCTATTGAGTTTATTCCATCTAGTTTTGCTGCAATATGGGAAATAGTTTGTCCTTTTTTAAGAATATATTGTGAAGTTTCATCACCAATAGTTGGCTCATTTAATTCTGCTAATAATTTGTTTGCTTTTTCTTGGATTTGTTTAAATTCTTCAGAAGAAGGTATTGTTCCAATATTATCAGACATATTAACAACATCATCTCCTGTCAAAGCATCATACTTTCGGGTAGAGATATTCCCATCTTTATCTGTTATAGTTTCTGTTACAATATTAGTTACATTGTTTTGTCTAAATTCAGTGACAACTTTTGTATCAATGTTCTCCATTCTTACTTTTTGAACAACTCCATTTTCTAATAAACCAGTTTGAATTTTTACACCATTTTCAAATGAAGTATTAAAATATATAGGATTATCAATTACTGTATTGAAAGAAAAAGGATAGTTATTTATATCACCATTATAATTTTCATAATTTAATCCAAAAATAAGTGATTCAGGAGTAACAGTGGAAATGATAGTACCTGCAAATGTTTCTTGAATTTGAGGAAGAGTCATCCCTTTAGGGTCAATAATCCTAATATTTTTGATAAGTAGTTCACTTGTATTACTATCATACTCATAGCTTAGTTCTAACTTTTGAGCATTACCATCGCTTACACTAATTTTTTTTCTTCCTTTATCAAATTGAAGAGGTCCATTTTTTTCAGGACTTATATACTCTAAAAGTCCATCTATTTGTGCACCTTTAATTTGAGCACTACTAACTGCTATAGTAGTAAGTCCTTTAGATATATAAGCTTTTTCACTTTCAGGGATATCTATACCTGCCTCTTCAAGCTTTTTGGTTACGATATCTTCTGCTTCAGCAATTAATCCAACTCTTCCTGCAGCTTTTTCTGTTAAAAAATATGTAGTTGCTTCAAAGAAAGCACTTGCTGAAGCTTGAAATCCACCTTCCCCTAGTGCTATCCCCTCTTGTTCTGCTTTAGTATAATTTACTTTCCATTTTTCATAATTTTTAATAATATCTAAAAACCATTCATCATGTTCAAGAGTAATTTTTCCCATGTTATACCTTTTATTTATTTTTTCTAACACATCTAACATAATTTAAAGAATCTTCATTTACTTCAACTATTCCTAAAGGTTCTTTAAAACTAATTCCTATTTTATCAACATGCTTATAATACGCCATAGGAGTCCAATATATACCTTTTATTGAATTCAATATTATTGGTGTAGTATTTGTTTTACTTTTCTTATCAATAAGAGTCATAAGCATACTTTTATATGCAGGCAACTCCCAATCATGGAAACCACCAAGTTCTAGTTTTTTACAATAATTCTTTGCTTCTTTTTGATTATATTTTACTGTTACAGAGTCTTTATTATCTTGCCACATTAGATTTGTTCGTATATCTACTGTATATCCTCTTTCAATCTGTTCATTTCTAAATTTTTCTTTTGAAGTTAAATAGTTTTTATTTTTGCTTAAATCATATTCTTTATTAAGTTTATTTAAAAAGATACAACCTACTTTTTCATTTTTATCACATAAATCTTTTAACATAAATTCTGCAATAAATAAATCTTTTTTTACATATGCTCCGTAAACATAAAATTCTGCTTTCATTGCACAAGCAGCTTTATATTTACCTTTAATACAAGAATTATCAAATAATTCATATGCTTTTTTATTATCAATAGAAACTATATTATCTAACCCTTGAGTATAAACTATTCCTAACTCATGGCATGCTTTATAACTATTTTTATTACAAGCTTCCTTTAAAAAATCAAAAAAACCTTGCTTATTATTTTCTTCCTTATAAATTAGTGCAACTAAAAAACAAGAAGAAGAACTTCCTTTTTTACAAGCTTTTGTAGCAATATCTAAAGCTTTTTTAGTTTTTCCTTCCTTAAAATAAAGAGTAGCTTCTTTCAAACAACCGACAAGATAGTCTTTTTTACAAGTTATATTATAAAATTCTTTCGCATAGGTTAAATTTTTAGGCAAAATTTCACCTTTTAAAAAGTTGTCCCCAATGTCTAAGCAAAATTGTGCTCCCCCATTACCTATATCACAGATATGTCTTAACTGTTTTAATCCTTTTTCTTTGTTTCCATTGTTAAATTCATTTATTGCATCCCCATAAAAATTTGCAAATAAACTATTAAAAAAGAATATAAGTAAAAATATTTTTTTCATGTTGCTTTCCTTTTAAGAGTTCTATAAATATAGTCTCTATAAAATTTTATTTTTTCTTTCTTTTTTTCTTTAAATAAATAGTTATAGTCTTCTATCTCAAATAAAAAACCACTTTCATCTGGTTCTAATCCTATTTTATCAGTTTCCATTTTTCTTTCTTTTAAAGGCACTTCCTGAAACAGAACCTTTTCCTAGAAATTCATTAACTTTGCCAAAAGTACTATTTACACTATTTATATTACCTTTTAGATTATCTATATCTAAAAAATCTTTTTTTAGATTTGAATCATTTCCCGTATTAGTTGGCATTTAATTTTCCTTTTATCAATGATATTAAACAAATAATTATAAAAATTGTACAAATTATATAAAGTGCTATCCCATAATAATACATACCGTATGAAATAGGGAATCCAAAAAATATTCTTTTTCCTGAATATATATTTACTTTATTAAAAAAACTAGTAATTGCATAATTACCAATAATCATTAGTATTATACTTACTAATTTAACTTTTACTTTGGATTGTATTTGTTTAAGCATCAAAATTATATTTTTAGGATTAATAATGCAATAAACAACAATTATTATGCACATAAGTACACTAAAAACAAAAATCCAAGAAAAAGATACTTTAAAGGATTGTGTATTAAAAGTGTATTTTTCAAAGTTGTGATAAAATACTTTAAAATATGGTTCTATATAAGGATATAAAGAACTGATAAATTCATCTTTATAAACCCCAGTTATAGTAAAAATAAAGCCAAATAAAATTGATATAAAAAAACCATAATAAAAAAGTCTGGCTTCAAACCTAAAAGCATTCAAACTTTTATTTTTATTTTTATCAATCATTTTTTGAAGTTCTGGGTCTTTTAGATTTTTATCTAAATAATACTTATGAGTTAAACTCTTCTTATATTCTTCTTTCAATTCTTTCAGCTCTAGTCTTATGTCTATATTTATGTGCTCTTTTTATTAAATACTTTGATGCAATTATTTTTTGCTCTATTAATATAACAATAACTAACATTAAAATAAAAAATACAATAAGATAAATCATTAGGCTATCTCTTCTTCTAAAGCTAATAATTTAAAGTTTATATTTGAACTTAAAAAAGCAGGAAATACATAAATAGAAAAAAAACTAATTATTAATAATATTGGTATTATATAAATTGGTTTTACTTTATTGAATAGCCATCTTATTATTATATTCATTTATTTAACTCTTTCATATTCTTTAACTCTTTATTTATATGACACTTAAATACTACTTTTTATATCTATATAATTTAATGTCATATCTATTATTAAATAGTTTATTTTTCATTTTTTGAAAAAAATAATTTTTATTATAAAGAATATTGTCTTAAATATGTTATTTTTTAGTTTATATTAAAATATATTTCTTATTTTAATATTTGAAAAGTTTTTGTATTATTTCACTATGTTAAAAAAATATTTAAAAATATCAATCATTTCAGCAGCCATTGGTTTTGCACTTGCTTTTGTTTTTGTAGAGTTTTTTTCATATAAAGTAAAGCAAGAGTTATACACTTACCAACAAAAAAAGATGCAAATCCAGTCTTTAGCAGATGCTTATGCACTTTGCATAGGATTACATAATGCAAATCCATCAAAAAATAGAAGACAATTATGCCTAGATATAAGAAGTAAAGTATTTGAGGAAGCTAAAAGTTTAGAAGGAAGTTATCCTTATATATCTTTTTATAATAAGGTATTTAATTAAATATTATTAGGCACCACATAAGCCGAGTTTTGTTCATGACGATAATTTATCTACTTACTTAGATTACTCTAGTACTCTAGCAAAGAGCAATATTGTGAAGTTAATACCATACTCTTCTTGCTGCAGGTTGGGTTTACAAAGCACTTAAGATTACTCAAAAGTCTGGTGAGCTCTTACCTCACCGTTTCACCCTTACCCAAAAATGGGCGGTTTACTTTCTGTTGCACTATCCCTTAGATTACTCTAGCCATTCGTTAAATGGAACCATACTTCACGGCAGCTCGGACTTTCCTCTTATTGAAGCTATCGTCTGCTGTACCTAATAATTTTGAAATAGTACCTTTTTTTTCTTTATTTTCTTATAATGTCATAATAATCAGGCGCAGTAAATTTAAAAATCTTATCATCTAAACTGATATTTTGTTTGATATTAGAAAAGTTTATTGTGATTTTATTTTCTAATTCATCAGTATATAAAATTTGAGATATTTTATTGTCTTTTACTATGATTTCATAATCAACATTATAAAGTTTTGCACTATATTTATTTTGTCCTATCTGTTTTGCACTGTTTAGTAACTTTACTATATCTATTTTTTTATCAAGTGATGTGAATATAGCTTGTTCTAACTCTGGTTCATCAACTATTGCAAAGTTTTTATTGATATAAACATTTTTAATAATAGGTGATTTATATTTCCATAAAACTTTCCCATCATTTTTTATAAAAACTTGACCTTTATATTCGATATTTTTATCTGAACTGTTCTTTATATCTTGTACAAAATCTGCTTGAAAACTATTTATATTTTTAAAAATATTTGCATTTGCAAAACTAATAAAAAATATTCCTAAAAAAATGATAAATTTATAAAACATACTTTAACCTTATTTTGTATATAATCTAAGTGATTATAACAAAAAGGAATTTATTTTATGTTAAACGTATTTGCAATGATATTTGGTAATAAAAACGATAGAGAAGTTAAAAAATATAAAAAACGAGCAAATGCCATTACAGCCCTTGAAAGTAAATATGAAAAACTAACTGACGAAGAGTTACAAAGTAGTTTTGAAGCACTTAAACAATCAGTATTAAATCAAGAAAAAAAATTGGATGATGTTTTATATGACTCTTTTGCGCTTACAAGAGAAGCAAGTAAAAGAGTATTGGGGATGAGACACCATGATGTACAATTAATTGGTGGAATGGTTTTACACGAAGGAAGAATTGCAGAGATGAAGACAGGTGAAGGTAAAACTTTAGTTGCTACTCTTCCAGTAATCTTAAATGCAATGACAGGTAAAGGTGTGCATGTAGTTACAGTAAATGATTATCTTGCACAAAGGGATGCTACGGAGTTACAAGCACTTTACAACTTTTTTGGATTAAGTGTTGGTATTATTCTTGGTGAAATCAAAGATGAGATGGAAAGAAAAGAGCAATATAACTGCGATATCACTTATGGTACAAACAATGAGTTTGCTTTTGATTACTTAAGATCAAATATGACTTTAGATATTGAAGAAAAAGTTCAAAGAGATTATAATTTTGTTATTGTTGATGAAGTTGACTCTATTTTAATTGATGAAGCAAGAACTCCTTTAATTATCTCAGGACCTACAAATCACAAAAATGCAAACTACGTAAGAGCAAATGAAATTGCTATTCAACTTGAAAAAGGTGAACTAATTGAGCCTAAATCAGCAGACCAAAAACCATACTCTACTGGTGATTTTACAGTTGATGAAAAAAATAAAACAGTTTTAATTACAGAGCAAGGTATTGCAAAAGCTGAGCAACTATTTGAAGTAGATAACTTATACTCTTTAGAAAATGCAATGTTATCACACAACCTTGACCAAGCTTTAAAAGCAAACTATATTTTTGAAAAAGATGTAGATTATGTAGTTAAAGACAATGAAGTTATTATTGTTGATGAGTTTACAGGAAGACTAAGTGAAGGTAGAAGATTTAGTGATGGATTACACCAAGCACTTGAAGCAAAAGAAGGTGTAGCTATTCAAGAAGAGTCTCAAACTTTAGCAGATGTAACTTTCCAAAATTACTTTAGAATGTATGACAAATTAGCAGGTATGACAGGTACAGCACAAACAGAAGCAACTGAGTTTGCAGAGATTTATAGATTAGATGTTGTATCTATTCCTACAAATGTACCAGTTCAAAGACTTGATAAAAATGACTTGATTTATAAAAGTGAAAGAGAAAAATTCAACGCAGTTTGTGCAAAAATCAAAGAGCTAAATCAAAAAGGTCAACCAGTACTTGTAGGTACAGCTTCAATTGAAAAATCTGAACTTTTACATAGCTTATTAACAAAAGAGAAAATACCTCATACAGTGTTAAATGCAAAACAACACGAAAAAGAAGGTAAGATTATTGAAAAAGCCGGTGAAAAAGGTGCAGTAACAATTGCTACTAATATGGCTGGACGGGGAGTTGATATTAAACTAAACCAAGAGACTCTTGATTTAGGTGGATTAGCAATTATTGGTACTGAAAGACACGAATCAAGAAGAATTGACAACCAATTAAGAGGTAGAAGTGGTAGACAAGGTGATAAAGGTGAGTCACAATTTTATCTATCATTAGAAGATAATCTTCTTAGAATTTTTGGAAGTGATAAAATCAGAAACATCATGGAAAGACTTGGTATTGAAGAAGGTGAACATATAGAGTCTAAAATGGTTACAAGAGCTGTTGAAAATGCACAGAAAAAAGTTGAATCAATGCACTTCGAAAGTAGAAAACATCTACTTGAATATGATGATGTTGCAAATGAACAAAGAAAAGTAATCTATAACTTTAGAAATGACTTATTAAATCCTGAGTTTGATATTGATTCTAAACTTGAAGAAAATAGAAGAGAATATGTACAAAACTTACTTAATGAGTGTGAAATAATAAATGGTATGCCATCAGAAGATTATAACTACGAACTTCTTATTGCGAAACTTCAAGAACAACTAAACTTAATAGTTGAACAAAAAGATTTACAAGCTTCAAATTATGAAGAGTTAGAAGATACTTTAACAAACATACTAAAAGAAGTATACGAAAACAAAATGAGCATGGCTGCACCAGAACAAAAACATGAGATAGAAAGAATTCTTTACTTACAAATATTAGATAATGCATGGAGAGAACACTTATACTCTATGGATACACTTAAAACTGGTATTGGACTTAGAGGTTATAACCAAAAAGATCCATTAGTTGAGTATAAAAAAGAGTCTTATAATATGTTTATTGAACTTATTAACTCTATTAAAAATGAAATTATAAAAATTTTATTTACTATTCAACTTCAAAGCCAAGAAGATGCACAAAAAGAGCAAGAAGCTTTAGAGAAGATGAAAGCAGAGATGGAAGAAGCAAATGAAAATCTTCAAACTAACTTCCAAGAAATTGATGATTCTATTTCTAAAAAAGAGAAAAGAATTTCAAGAAATGAACCTTGTCCTTGTGGGTCTGGAAAAAAATATAAAAACTGTTGTGGAAAAAGTGGACCTAAAAGAGGTTTAGTAGCAGGAAACTAATTTGAATAAAAAATTAGTAAATTTCATTGTCAAGAAATATCTAAGATTTGACAAAAAAAATCCTTTTATATCAGTAAGTGCCATTTTGGCATTTATTGGTGTTGCAATTGGTGTAATGGTTCTTATCATCTCTATGGCTATTATGAATGGTACTGCAAAAGAGTTTGAAAGTAAACTTTTTACAATGAACTATCCATTATCTATCTATCCAAAATATCAAAATAGTGTAAATAAACAGCTTCTAAAAGAGCTTGAAGAAAAATACCCAAAACTAAAATTCTCTCCTTATCTTACAGCACAAGCTATTGTTCAAAGTGGAGATAAAATGGGCGGAGCAGTTATATTTGGAGTTGACCAAGATAAAGAAGCAAACATAAATTCTATTTACAAAAAAGCAACTCAAGGCTTGAAACTAAAAAAATATGATATTGTTGTAGGTGAAGGTATAAGCGATGAACTTCTTCTTTTTATGGGAGATAAAGCTACTTTATATTTCACTTCATTAAATCCAAATGGATTTTCAATGATGCCTAAAATGAAAAGATTTAAATATGAAGCCTCTTTTCGTTCTGGACTTCATGCTTATGATAAAGCATATATTTATACTTCAATAGAAGCTTTACAAACAGTATTACACAAAGATAAAAATAGCTTTGATGGTATTCATGTTTATTCAAATGATGCATTTAATGATATAGATAAACTAAGAGAAGATTTAAAAGATGAAGGCGTTGGAATAATTGGCTGGTGGCAACAAAATGGAAACTTCTTTGCTGCTATGAAAATGGAGAAAAAAGCACTATTTATTGTACTTATGCTTATTATTCTTGTAGCATCATTAAATATCATATCTTCACTTCTTATGACTGTTATGAGTAGAAGAAAAGAAATAGCCCTACTTCTATCTTTAGGAGCTAGTTCAAAAGAGATAAAAGCAATATTTTTAAGACTTGGAACAATTATTGGGTTTTCAGGTATTTTAACAGGAACAGCTTTAGGTTTCTTTGGTATGTGGCTATTAGATACATTTGATATAATTTCACTACCTGCTGATGTATATGGAACTTCTAAACTTCCATTGGATTTAGCTACAAGTGATTTGGTATCTATTATTATAGGTGCAGTTGTTATTGTGATTTTATCTTCTTATTATCCAGCTAAAAAAGCTACAAATATTGATGTAATTGATGTATTAAGAAATGAATAGTTAGAGATTTTCTAACTATTCAAAAAGTTTAAAAGGTGAAGTAATTATTCTTTTGATTACATTCACTGGTGCATTTAGTGAATCTTCTGCTACGTTTGATTTTATTTTTGGGTCATCTATTGTTCCACTAATTTCTACTTTTGTTTCTACTTTTTTCTCATCACCTAAAAGTATATAGTTTAATACAGGAACAGCTCCAACAATTTTAGAGTAACCCTTGAAGAAAATCAAATCAAGTTCTCCATTTAACAATGAAGTATTAAAATCCATTTTTAAATTACCCTCAAAATCAACGCCATTTCCAACTGTTACTATTTTAGTAAGATTTAAAAACTCACTATCCAAATCATAAATAAAATCTATATAACCATCATTTACTTTATATCCAGTAAAAGTAAACCCTTTACTTGTCGCCATTGATGTAATTGATGGTATTGCTAAAAGTGGATTAATTAAAGCTGGTGAAGCATTTATTAGTGTTATTAGATTTGTCAAAATTGTAAGGTTTTTAATATTTGTCTCACTTAATATAACTTTACCTTGAATTCTATTGTTTTTACCATTTGCAATAACCATAACTTTTCCACCTGATATTAAGTCTTTATTTAATGCACTATTCAAAAACTTATCAGATAGATTATTTGCTTTAAGCTCTATTGTACCATCACTATTTTTTATATATGTTACAAATATATTTTTATTTTTAAGTACTAGATTTTGTTTATTATCTGCTATATTTAGTTTATAACTTTTTGCAAGAACTTTATACTTGTTATTTATTAGTATATTTGAATTTTTTGCATCTATTATTAGACTTTTTAGAGTACTCTCACTTTGAGCTTTTGTATCATATAACAAATCAAAAGAATCAATTTTTAGATTTAGTTTGTCTTTATCTTTTAAATTTAAAGATAACTTCTTATCTTTTGTCTGCAAATCTAAAATATCATTTTTTGTATCATAAAAACCACTAATATCTAGCTTTGAAACTTTTTTTCCTTTTTTTGCTAAAGGTAAATCAATATTTGAAAATATTCCTTTGAATTTTATTTTATCTTTTATGATATTTATTTGTACATCTTTTGATAAAAATGAAAAATCTTGCACTTTTATATTTGTATCTTTTAAATATAGATTTAAATTATTTGAAACAAGTGATTTATTATTTGCATTTGTATCTTTTATATATAAATCTATTCCATTAAGATACAAATCTAAATCTTTATGTTTTTTATAAACTACTTTGATACTTTTATCAAGTGAAGATATCTCTAAATTTCCATCTTTGATTTTACCTTCAATATCTAACTTTTTAATTTGTCCATTATGAACATAAAAAGGAAAATCCAAATCTTCTAATTTTGCATCAAAATCTATATTATTTTCATCAAATACTTGAAGATTTATATTTCCTTTTTTTAGATTTATACTTTGCAATAAAGATGAATAATCATAGATTTTAGATAAATCAGCAATTGAGATATTTATACTATCTTTTGTTATATCTAAGTTGGTTTTCAAATCATCAAATTTTAAAATAGTATCATCTTTAAAAGATACAAAAATCGAACTTTTTACATTTTTTGCATCTATAATACTATCTTTTTTACTTTTTATTAAAAGCCTATTTAAAAGGATATCTCCCTTTGCAGTTGAGTCGTTTGTATTTATATCAAGATTCAAAACTCCATCTATCATATCATTATGTTTAACATGAGAGTTTTCTATTATTACATGAGGACCCCTTAGTTTTACATTTGCTTTTTGTGTATCAAATACAAAGTTTTGCAGTTTAAATGTCGCATCATTTGCTATAAAATCACCAGTGGTTTTCATTCCTCTACTGATTAAATAAGGAACAGTCAATGTAAAATCTGAATCAGTTGTACCTTTTGTCTGAATTAAAGGTAAGTTTATATCATATGATTTTAAAATTCCTATGATATCTTCATTTAATGCACTTTTTGTTTTGATATTGATTACAACTTCACCTTTTTTCTGACTTGTAAGGTGATTTATGACAACAGAACTTCCATATATTTTTGTACTATTATTATAAATTGGTTTATCCATATTAAATATTAGTTTGTTGTCTTTATAATCAATAGATAAATTATCAGTTGTTACTACTTTTGCTTTTTTATTAAATCTAATATTTGCATTTTTAATTGTTGCATTACCTTTAAACTTATCTAAAACGGGCTCAAATGTAGTAGTTTTTAATTTTCCATATAAATAGTTTAATTTCATCTTACCTGTTACATTATCATACATCCACTCTTCAGCTGTCTTGGGTAAATTCACAAAATCTTTAACAAATTTGATATTTTCTACATCTTTTGTATTTACATAAAAATCAATATAATCTTTATTTGCTTGTACATTAAAATCACCATCAATATCTTTATATGAATAATTACCAACAAATGTAGCTATCTCTTTAAATAAGTCTAGTTTAAAACTACCTCTTAATAAAACATCTACATCTTTTAAATATAAAGAGTACAAGTCAAAATATATACTTTTTGAATATATTCTTACTTTAGTAGATAGGTTTACATATTTATTATCTAAATATAACTGCTTTTTGTCAAAATATAATGAGAATTCATTATCTGCGATTACTAATCTTTCGATATCTATTTTTTGAAAATATTTTAAAAGCGTTGGGAATTTTTTTATATTTGCTTTTATATCATCAAAAGAGCTTTTTGTTGTTGTTTTCTTTGGTTTAAATGTTAGCTGCTTTATATTTACAATGAGTTTTTTATCTAATTTTATATACAATTTCGAAACTGAAACTTCACCAAAAGAGATTGAATCAATTTTTATGCCAGAAAATAAGAAAAAAACAAATGCAAAAAGTAAACAGACAAAAGCTATAAAAAATAGTTTTATTTTTTTTAACATTATAGAGTTTATCCTTGTCTTTACAATTGTTATACTTTATTATATCACTATTCCTTTAAGTACAACTAATGTAATCTTTATACCTAAAGGTAGTACTAATAGTATTATAACATATTTAAATAAATCAGATTATCAGCTAGGTATCTTAGATAAGGTGTATCTACGATTTTTAGGCTACCCTCAAAGTGGTTGGATTGATATAAAAAGTAATTATTTAACAAAAGCTGATTTTTTACATAAATTAACAACTTCAAAAGCTGCACTAAAAAATATAACTCTAATTCCAGGTGAAACTTCATATATATTTTTAGACCAGATTGCACAAAAAATGAACTTGTCAAGAAAAGAGTTACAAAAAGTATATGACAAGTATTCATATAAAGAAGATGGAAATATCTTAGCAGATACATATGCTCTTCCTTATGGAATGAAAGAGTATCACTTACTATTTTATCTATTCTCAAATACAAATAAACAGTATGAAGAGATTTCGAATAAAATATTTGGTACATATAATAGAAAAAGATGGTATTACTATGTTACTTTAGCTTCAGTGATACAAAAAGAAGCAGCAAATGTAGATGAGATGCCATATGTTTCAAGTGTAATTCATAATAGGTTAAAAAAAGGTATGAAATTACAAATGGATGGTACATTAAACTATGGGAAGTATTCTCATGTAAAAGTAACATCTCAAAGAATAAAAGAAGATGATAGCTCGTATAATACTTATAAAAATAGAGGTCTTCCTTCAAATCCTGTTTGTGCAGTAAGTATAGATGCAATAAAATCTGCAATTTTCCCAGCAAAAACAGACTATTTGTATTTTGTAAAAAGTGAAAAAACTGGTCTTCATCTATTTTCAAATTCTTATAAAGAACATATTAATAATATTAATAAAAATAGAATAATTAAACGAAGATTAAAAAGAGAAATAACAAAAAAAACGAAAGAAAAAGTGAAGACTAAAATAGAAAAAACGTCTAAGCAAAGCCCACAAAAAGAAGTTTCTGTCTTTCCAACTCAAAATGCTACGAAAAAAAACACTTCTATTAAATCACTTTGGGATAATGTAAAATAATTTATGTGCAATAATGAAACAAACAACTTATTCTATTGCATTAGTCTACAAATTTCAAAATCTATAAAATAAACAAATGTTATTATTTTGTTACATTTGAATTTGGTTAATTTAACCTAAATTAATTGAACTAAAACCTGAGGAAGAAATATGACAAAACAAACATCTCAAATAATTTATACTAAAGTTGATGAAGCCCCAGCGTTGGCTACTTATTCTTTTTTACCAATTATTAGAGCTTTTACAAAGAGTTCAAACATTGAAATGGTATCTAAAGATATCTCTTTAGCTGGAAGAATTATCGCTAACTTTCCTGACAACTTAACTGATGATCAAAAAATGACTGATTACTTAGCTGAATTAGGAGAATTAACGCAAGATCCAAATGCAAACATTATTAAATTACCTAATATATCTGCATCAATTCCACAATTAAAAGCAGCAATTAAAGAACTTCAAGAAAATGGATACAATGTACCTAATTATGACGAAAGTGAAGAAATTACTGCAAGATATGCAAAAATTCTTGGTTCTGCTGTTAACCCTGTTTTAAGAGAAGGGAACTCAGATAGAAGAGCACCAAGTGCTGTTAAAAACTATGCAAAAAACAACCCTCACAGAATGGGTGAATGGAAAAAAGATAGTAAAACTAAAGTTGCACATATGAATGATGGTGACTTCTATGGTTCTGAAGTTTCTACTACTTTAGAAAAAGAAGATAACTTCAAAATTACATTCGTTGGTAATAACGGTGAAGAAAAAGTATTAAAAGATTCATTAAAATTAGAAGCAAAAGAAGTTGTTGATGCAACAAAAATGAGCGCTTCTGCACTTCAAGACTTTTATGCTAAGACAATAGAAGAAGCAAAGAAGAGTGATACTTTATTATCATTACATCTTAAAGCTACTATGATGAAAGTTTCTGACCCAATTATGTTTGGATTTGCTGTAAAAGTATTTTTCAAAGATTTAATTGAAAAACACTCTGCACTATTTGATGAGTTAGGAGTTAACTTCAATAATGGTTTAGGTGATTTATATTCAAAATTAGACCAAGTAGATGCTGCTAAAAAAGCAGAAATTGAAGCTGATATTGCTGAAATCTACAAAAAACAACCAAGACTTGCAATGGTAAACTCTGATAAAGGAATTACTAACTTACACGTACCTTCAGATGTTATTATTGATGCTTCTATGCCAGCTATGATTAAAGGTGGTGGTAAAATGTGGAATGCAGACAATAAAGAAGAAGATACAATTGCTATGATTCCAGATAGATGTTATGCTACTACATATCAAGCTGTAATTGAAGATTGTAAAGAAAATGGTGCATTAGACCCAAGAACTATGGGAACAGTACCAAATGTTGGACTTATGGCTAAAAAAGCTGAAGAGTATGGTTCACATGATAAAACTTTCCAAGCTTCTGGTGATGGTAAAATTGTTGTTACTAACCAAGCTGGTGAAACAGTATTTAGTTTAGATGTTGATAAAGGTGACATTTTCAGAATGTGCCAAGCTAAAGATGCACCAATTAAAGATTGGGTTAAATTAGCAGTAACAAGAGCAAGATTATCAGATACTCCAGCAATTTTCTGGTTAGATGAAAATAGAGCTCATGATGCAGAACTTATCAAAAAAGTAAACTTATACTTAAAAGACCATGATTTAACAGGTCTTGATATTTCTATTATGAATCCACTTGATGCAACTAAAAAATCATTAGAAAGAATGAGAAAAGGTCTTGATACTATTTCTGTAACTGGAAATGTTTTAAGAGATTATAATACTGACTTATTCCCAATTTTAGAGCTTGGAACTTCAGCTAAAATGCTTTCAATTGTTCCATTAATGCAAGGTGGAGGATTATTTGAAACTGGTGCAGGAGGAAGTGCTCCTAAACACGTTCAACAATTCTTAGAAGAGTCATACTTAAGATGGGATTCTTTAGGTGAATTTATGGCATTATCTGCTTCTTTTGAACACTTAGCAAATACTCAAAACAATGAAAAAGCTAGAGTATTATCTACAACTTTAGATAAAGCTACGGGAACATTCTTAGAAAATGACAAATCACCAGCAAGAAAACTAGGTTCTATTGATAATAGAGGTAGTCACTTCTACTTAACTTTATATTGGGCACAAGAATTAGCTGCTCAAAATGATGATGCTGAACTTAAAGCAGAATTTGAAAAAGTTGCAGAAGAGTTAGCACAAAATGAAGAAAAAATCGTTGCTGAATTAGTAGCAGGACATGGTAAACCTTCAGATATTGGTGGATACTATTTACCAAATGATGAAAAAGCAAGCCTTGCTATGAGACCATCAACTACATTTAACAACATTATAGACGCAATCTAATCTATAATCTAACTATCTAAAAAACAAGAAGGGAAAGAGCTGTTGCTTTTTCCCTTTTTTTATTTAAATTACTACAAGAACTAAAGTGATATAATCAATACAATTACAAATTTATAATAGGAGTAATACAATGGATATTAATAAACATGGAATAGATATTGGGCTTCAAAAAGTAAATAATAGTTTCTTTCTTACAATGAAAATAAAAGGGAAATTAACCCATGAAGATTATGAGACGATACTTCCTATGATAGATAATGCTTTAGAGAGAATTACAGAGCCTAAAATTAAAGCTTTGGTTGATTGTAGTAAGTTCGAAGGCTGGGAACTTCAAGCAGCTTGGGATGATTTTAAACTTGGTTTAGAACATGGAAATGAGTTTGAAAAAATTGCAATTATTACAAATAAGAAATGGTTAGAGATTAGTTCTAGTATAGTTTCATGGTTTATTCAAGGAGAAATAAAAAACTTTGAAAATGAGCAAGAAGCCTTTAATTGGCTATCAATATAAAAAAGGGAATAAATCCCTCTTTTTATTTAAGATACTCTGATAATGGAGCTAATGAAGCTTTTTTCTCTTCTTCATTCATACTACCATCTAAAGCACCCTCTTTTACACTTCCTTTAGCAATTTTTGAAATATTTCCATTTTCATCAACTAAATAAGCGATATAAGATGTTTTTGCATTATCTGTAACACCTAATGCTTTTACTGTATCACCCTCAAAATCATAAATCATAGGAATATTACTTCCTTTATTTAACTCTTCTAATTTTGAAGGAATAAACATTTTTTTAACAAACCAAGGAGCAGCAGAAATATTTGCTACCATTACATAAGGAATTTTTAAATCATAAAATTTTGGTAAATCTTTTACAACTGATAAAGAGTCATGATTCCCTACAATTACTAAAGTTTTACTACCTGATTTAAAAAGAGAATCTCTTGAAACTTTATCATCTTTACCAACAAGTTCAAATGATGAAGGTAGAGTTGACAATTTGATTGCTGAACTATTAACATTATTTGTTTTTATATTTTCTGGCTCTTTTGCTGTTGCAAATACTAATATTCCAAAACCAATAACACCTAAAACAACTAACTTAAGTACATTTTTTAACATTACCTATCCTATTTTTTTCTTTTGATTGTATCTTATTTATATTAACAGTTATTTAATTTATATTTTTTAACCCAACGCTTAAATAATCTATTAGGTAATACCTCATTTAAAATTGGTTCATCATCTACAATGTTGTCAACTAGCATATTTGCTAAATATGAAGATAATACAAAACCTCTTCCTCCAACACCGTTTAATACATATAAATTATCATAGAAACTTAATTTATCATCATTTACAAAACTTCCATTTATTAAATGTGGATGCTCTTTTATACTTTTTTTAGAATCCACAAGCTTTCCAACGATTGGTAAATAATCAGTACTACAAGCTCTTGCACCAACTTTTATATCTAATATATTTGCATCTTCTATTTTTATAATATCATTTGCTAAATTCAATAAATGCTTAGCATCTTCTTCAATTATATCTTTAGTGTAAAACTCTTCTGTATTATCAATATCTTCTATCTTTTTATTTTCAAATCTATGATGTGTTGCACCAATAGATATAATATTTTTACCATTTTTATTATCTAATACAGTTGATACAGAACACTGCTTATGATAATTCATATTTGTAGTTGTTGATGTTTCAACATCCATCTTTTGTCCCCAAACAGGTCTTATTGTAAAATATTTTTCATCAATTAATTTTGTATTTATTCCAGTAGTTAAAATTAGATTTTTTGTTTTTATTTCATCATTTATAAGCCAGTATCCATCTTCTAATTTTTCAATATTTGTAACTTTATAATTAAATTGTTTTTCAACATCTTTTGTCAAAAGTGATGTAATTGTTTTTGGATTAATAACAGAGCCTATTTTAAAGAAAAAACCATCTTCAAGCTTCTCATATTCAAAATCCATAAAAGTCTTGTATGTTTGAAACTTATCTCTATCTTCACTATCTTTTGGTATTCTACAAACACCACAACTATTCAAAACATCATCACCAAAAGTTTTATAAAAATTTATAGAAAAACCCAAAGCATTTGTAACTATATTTTTAAAACTATTTGGCTTACCTAATAATGGAGATAAAAAAGCTCCAGCAGCTCCACTTGCACCCATTGCTAAATCACTATTTTTATCTATAAGCAATACACTTTTATTTTTTTTACTTAAAAAATAGCTAACACAACACCCTGCAATTCCTGCGCCTATAACTACATTTTCAAACTCTTTAATCATTACTTTTACCTTCTAATAATTGAAAATAAGGTCGCCAATAACCTCTTCCACCTTTTAAGCTTATGCATCTATACTCAGGAAATTTACTCTTATAAAAATTCAATCTCTCTTTTGTTGTTTTTCCAGTATCACAATAAAAGACAAAAACAGAACCTTTTGGAAATTTTTTCAGTTCAAAAGGATTATAAGTAATTGTTTCTATATTATCAAGTGGTTTTAAAATTGTGTCAACAATTACTACTTTTATATTTTTCTTTTCTAACTCTTTTTTATTTCTAAATAACTCTTCTTGAGTCCATTCATCTGATTCAAACATATTTATACCTATTAATATTTATATTATTATATATTATTAATAGCAAAAATTTGACAAAATAAGGCTTAATAATTGACAAATATTCACTATAAGTTAATATAAATTCTATTTTTCATCATATGTGAGTCATTATTGCTAAAGTAAATAATATAGTTGATTGACTTTGACTCAACTTTTTTGATATAATATATATAAATACAAACAATTATATTTAACGGAGTAAAGAGAAGATGGCAAAAAGTTTATACGAAACATTAGAAGTTAGCGAGCACGCAACTAAAGATGAAATAAAAAAAGCATATAGAAAATTAGCTAGAAAATACCACCCTGATGTAAACAAAGACCCAAAAGCTGAAGATAAATTTAAAGAGATAAATGCAGCTTATGAGGTTTTAAGTGATCCAGAAAAAAAACAACAGTATGACCAATTTGGTGATTCTATGTTTGGTGGTCAAAATTTCCATGATTTTGCAAGAGGTCAAGCAGGTTCAGGAATTGACTTAGATGAAATTTTAAGACAAATGTTTGGTCAACAAGGTGGATTTGGAGGCGGTGGTTTCTCTAGTGCCTTTGGACAAGGTGGATTTGGAAATAGTGGTTTTGGTGGATATCAAGAGCCAGATTTAGATGTAAATGCACAAATTACAATTGCATTTGATGTATCTATTCTTGGAGGTAAACAACATATATCTTTAAATAATGAATCATTTGATATCAAAATACCAGAAGGTATAAAAGATGGTCAAAAAATTAGAGCTAAAGGAAAAGGTAAATCTATGGGCTCTAAAAGAGGTGATTTAATTATTAAAGTAAATGTTTCTGCAAGTCCAGAATACCAAAGAGATGAAGATACTCTAATAAAAACATTTGATATTCCTTTGAAAACAGCACTATTTGGTGGAAAAGTAGAAATAAAAACTATCCATAAAACAATTACTTTAAAAGTTCCAGAAAACACAAAAGAAAATCAAAAATTTAGAGTAAAAGAACTTGGTGTTTATAACAGAAAAACTGGTCAAAGAGGTGATTTACATCTTAAAGCAAATATAAAACTTCCAAAAATAGAAGAACTAGATGAAGATTTAGTTCAAATGTTAAAAGAGAAGTTACCACAGGAGTAAAATATGAAAAACAATGCATACAATGAGCCTGTATATCTAATATCAGCTGTTGCACAAATTCTTAATATTCATCCTCAAACTTTAAGACAATACGAAAGAGAAGGCTTAATTAAGCCTTCTAGAACAAATGGAAAAATAAGACTATATTCTCAAAAAGATATTGACCATATAAAATATGTATTAACACTTACAAGAGAATTGGGAATTAATTTAGCTGGTGTTGATTTAATATTAAGACTAAACGAAAAAATAGAAAAATTAGAAAACGAAGTAACAAAATACAAAAATAAGATGAAAGAAGTGAATAAATTTGGAATTGTTCCAAATTCAAAAGCTTTAGTAATTAAAAAAAGTTCTTATGATGTTGTTATATTTGAAGAGTAATTTACTCTTCATCTATATTTGATACTGAACTACGTACTCTCTCATTAATGGTGGAATATCTAAATAGTTCTCATCATTTGCTGAAACTTTAACATTATTGTCTTTGCTATCATTTTCATCTAAATCATCTGTAAACTCATTTTTAGACTCAAATCCAGTTGCAACAATAGTAATTTTAACTTCATCTTTTTCAAGTGTACTGTCTGAAGTTGTACCGAAAATTATTTCGGCATTTAAATCAATATTATCATGAATTGATGCCATAACATTATTAATAGCAAATAAAGATACTTGTGGGTGAATATTAAAGTGAATTAATATACCTTTTGCACCACTTAATGATACTTTATCTAATAATGGAGACTCAATTGCATCTTCTAGTGCATGAAGTGCTGCATCTTCACCTTTTGCTCTTCCTATACCCATAAGAGCCATACCTTTATGTTGCATGATTGTTTTAACATCTGCAAAGTCAGTATTAATATCAGAATTACCTGGGTTTAAAATAACCTCACTCATTCCATTTACAGCTTGGTATAAAATATTATCAATTATTTTGAAGGCATCTTTCATTCCTACATTTTCATCAATAATATCTAATAATCTATCATTTGGAACAACAATTATAGAATCACTTACTTTTTTTAGTTCTTCTAGTCCTAAATTTGCTAATCCTGCTCTTTTTTTACCTTCCCATGTAAAAGGTTTAGTTACAACAGAAACAGTCAAAGAACCTACTTCTTTTGCAGCTTTAGCTATTATTGCAGCAGCTCCAGTTCCTGTACCACCACCAAGTCCAGCAGCAACAAATACAATATCTGCTCCACTTAGTGCATTTTTAATATCTTCATAACTCTCAACAGCTGAATCTCTACCAATTTCTGGTTTCATTCCAGCACCAAGACCTTTTGTAAGTTTAACACCTAATTGTATTTTCTTTGGCGCTTTTGAAATATTAAGAACTTGCAAATCTGTATTTGCAGCAATAAGATCAATCTTATGCGTTCCTTCTTGGATCATGTGGTTTACCATATTACAACCACCTCCTCCAACACCAATTACTGAAATTTTAGCTATATTTTCCCCGATTGTTTGATTAGGCATTTCCACTGTAATATCATCCACATTAAATAAATTATCCATTAGAACCACTCCGAAACTTTGCTCCAGAATCTAGACATTCCTCTACCCTTATCTTTTTTTGAAAGAGTTGGTAATCGAGTAGTGTCTTCTTTTTCTAAAGGCTCTTTTGTATTAGCATTTTCGCTTACTTTCTCTTCTTTTACCACTGTTTGTTTAGTTGTTTGAGAAACTGGTATCTCTTCTTTTTTTACTGCCTTTTTCATTAAATTTTTATTTGAATCTAACTCAAATGTTCTGTTTTCATATAAAGAATAAAACAGTAAACCTACAATAGTTGACATAGTAGGGTCATCAAAATTCATATATCCATTTTTTATATTTATTGGATTTGATATTTTTACAGGTATATTTTCAAAAACTTTCATTGCAAGTTCTTTTATTCCAGATAGTTGACTCATCCCACCTGTAATTACGATTCCTGCTCCAATATTTTCTTGAATACCACTATTTTTTAGTTTATTTTTTATTAGAACTAAAATCTCTTCAACTCTTGCATGAATTATAGTTTGTATATGGTCAAGTGAAACTTCTGTTGTACTTTGCTCATCACCAATTCTTGGTATTTTAACTTTTTTAATACTTAGCTCTTCACTATCACTTAAATTTAATAAATTACCATATTTTATTTTTAGTGTTTCTGCTGCATTTGGAGGAGTATGTAACATTACAGATAAATCATTTGTTATGTGATTTGAACCAACAGGAATAAATCCATTATAAACAACAGCACTTCCCTTATAAGAGACAAACTCTGTTGTAGTACCACCGATATTTATTACAGTTGCACCAAATTTATTTTGTTGTTCATCAAGTAAAGAAATAGCACTTGCATATCCATCTAAAACAAAATTACTAAGTTCTATTCCTGCTGCTTTTAAAGCAGATTTTACATTTGTTAAGGCAGTTCTTTTTGCAGTTACAATATATACTGAAACCTCAAGTCTTGAACCATTCATATTTAAAGGATTTTCTACATCTTTAGAATCATCCACTTTAAAAAATATTGGTAATACATGTACAACTTCATACTCTGGAATAATTGTTGCATTGTACAATGCCATTTGCATTACTTGATTTATTTCAGTTTCTGTAATAATTCCATTTGGAACATTTACAGAACCTAAACTTCTTAAGCCTTTTGTATAAGCACCTGAAATAGATATAACAGAAGAATCAATTACTTCAGAAGTACTTCCTCTTGCTATATTAACTGCTTTTTTTATAGCTTTTGAAGCCACTTCGATATTTGTAATTGACCCTTTGTTAATACCTTCACTTCTACTTGTTCCTGTACCTAGAATGTTGATTTTCCCATCAGGATTGTTTTTAGCAATAACAGCAGTAATACTTGTAGAACCAACATCTATGGCTAAAAGAGTCTTATTACTCAATTATTATTCCTTTTTATCTAATGAAGACTGAATTTTATATCGATTTTCTAGTCTTTTTATTAAGTTATTCATTAATTCAGAATTTTGTAAATCTGAAATTGTTTTTTCTACAACTTCATCTTTTTTCTCATCATAGTCTGCAAATTTTGAATCATTGATTTTATAAAGTACAACTTTAGAACCTAAGTCTATTTCACCTTTTTTAGTCTCTTGAGTAAATAATTTATTTACAAATTGAGAAGATTCCATTGCATTTAATCCATCTATATTAGTTGGTGAATTTTTAGCAACCCAACCAATATTCTTACCATTAAAGTTAGCTAACTCTTTCTTAGATAGTGCTTTTAATTTTGAACTTTTTTCATTATTTATATAATCTTGTGTTGCTTGTGCTTTTGCTTTATCAAAAGTTAACACTTTTGGAGTGTTTATTTTATTTAGTTTAACTATAACATATTTATCATCAAATAAGAATGGTTTTTTTAAACTTCCTACTTTTGATTTTATAATTAAAGAGTTATTTTCACCATAAGGTAACTCTTTTTCAGATGCAACTAAATTTTGTGTGAATTTTTTCTCACCTTTTTTATATTGAATATACTCTTTTAAAGCGAATTTTTTTGTACCTTTAACATCTAATGCTTCTATAACATCAGCTTTTGCTTCTTCATAACTTTTAATTTTATCATTTTCTTTTCTAAAATCAGTTTTGAAGTTTTCATAATATTTTTTTAACTCTTCTTCTGAATAGTTACCTTTTTGTAATTCAACAAAAGCATAACTAACATCATAAGTTGTATCAGATAAGTAATTTACTTTATTTTTTTCCCAAAAGCTTTTAACTGCAGCTTCATCTAATTTTACAGTAATATTATCCATACTTAAAACTTTGATATCAACATTGTCTTTTAGGAATAGTAATTGATTAAGTGCTTGAATCTCTGTTTTTGAAGGAGTAATTTTAAAAAGTTTTTCAATTTTTTCTAAAAGAATATTTCTTTTTAGTGAATCTTCAAACTCTTTAATTGTAGTACCGTTTCTTGATAAAACTTTTTCATAAGTCTCTTTATCAAATTTTCCATCTTTTATAAATGCTTTATATTTTACTAATTGTTTAGCAATATCTTCATTTGTTACAGTTAATCCTAACTCATCTCCATAAGATAAAATTAGATTTTTTTCAATTGCCATTTTATAAGCTAAATCTTTTAAATTTAACTTTTCTGCCATCTCTTTATTAAACTGTGCACCAAAAATTCTTGCATATTGTTCATATAAAGATGAATACTCTCTTTGAAACTCACTAACAGAGATTTCTCTATCTCCAACTACTGCAACAGTTCCACCTTTTTTACCGAAATTATAACTTCCCCAACCTACAAATCCAGCACCAACAAATGCTATGGTACTTATCCAAATAGTAATAACAAGCCACTTCTTATGTCTCTGCATCCAAGTTAACATATAATATATTCCTCAAAATTTTTTACAAATATATTACAAAAAAGTTGCTTTTAGTTATGTTAAATTACAGTTTGCATCAAATCATTTATAACAGATTCTCTTTTTGTAGTTTCTATTCTTTTACAAGCACTTTTAAAAGCATCATCTTCACCCACAATATAGCACATCTTTTTTGCCCTTGTAATTGCGGTATATAGTAGTTTTGTATTATGCATAATGTAGTGAGAGAAACTAATAGGAATTAAAGCATTATCATACTCCATACCTTGTGTTTTATGAATAGTTAAACAATAAGCAAGTGATAATAAAGAGTTTAAATCATCAAAATCATAAAAAACTACCATATCATCATTTGGATATAAAACAATACATTTTCTATCATCAAAATCTAATTTGATTATTAAACCTAGTTGCCCATTAAAAACTCGTCTTTCCATAAAATCTTGAGAGTTTGCTTTGTACATTTGCATAGTTTGGCATTTCATATTTTCATTTTTTATATGAATTACCTTATCACTTAATTTATACTCATAAAGTTTAGTCTTGTATGATTGCTCTCTTGAACTATTAAATAACCTTTGAAGTTGCATATTTAAGTTTTCTACACCTAAAATACCATTTTTCATAGGTGTAATAACTTGAAATAAAATCAATGCATTTGAGATGTTTTTTTCTTTTATTAGTTTATAAAATTCTGCTATATAACTAGCAGAAATATTTAAAATATTAGTCAAAATCATATCTGAATTTTGAAGTCTTAATGATGAAAAATCATTTGATGAGACAGAGTTTTTTACAGCATAATAGTTATCAATTGACACATCAATAAATTTAAAATCTTCATAATTTTCTTTATATTCAGGAACTTGTCCTTGTCTTATATCATTTGCAATTACTGCAATTGCTTGATTTTCATTTTGTCTATAAATTTTAGTAAGTTTACAAATTGGTGCTAACTCATATTTTATAGCATCTGATAGAATATTTCCTGCACCAATTGCTGGTAACTGACCATCATCTCCTACAATAATAAAAACAGTATCATCACTAATTTTATTTATAATTTGATAAAAAGTTACAGAGTTTACCATCGAAGCTTCATCTAATAAAATCACTTTATAAGGGAAAAAATCTTTCTCTTTATGTTTTACTAAAAGTGATTGTATCGTTGAACTTGAATAACCTGTTGTATCAGATATTCTTTGACTTGCAATACCACTTAATGCAATAGTAATAATATCATCATATCCAACAATCTCTTCTAGTAACTCTAATATTGCCCTACTTGATGTTGATTTACCAGTTCCTGCATAACCTATCAAAAATAGTGTATTTCTTCCTTCATTTATTAGTTCAACTGCTTTTTTCTGTTCATCACTTAAATCAAAACCTAAAGTCTTTTGTTTTTTTTCTAAATATTCATCAATATTTGAAACAATATTTTTTAAATATCTTTCATCTTTTCTTCTTCTAAAAAACTCTAAGATATTTTTTTCAGCATTATAAAGCATTGAAATAGCAACTCTATTCTCTTTTGTAGTAAATAAATCTTCATCAGCTAACATCTGCACAATACAGTTTTCATAAAGCATATCTTCTTGATTAAATCTAAGAGATTCATCTAAAAGCCTATATAAATGATACTTATCAATAGAAGAGTTTCCATTGTTATCACAAAACTCTTTTAAAGTATAATTTAAACAAGCCATTATTCTAAATTCTGATTTTTCATCAATACCTAATGATTTTGCTATTTCATCAGCTTTTTTAAATCCTATTCCTTTTATATTTATTAGAATATATGGATTTTGTTTTATCTTTTCAATTAAGTCTTCAACTTCACCAAAATTAGAGTATATTTTAGTTATTAAATTTGAGCTTACTCCATATTTTGATAAAAAGCTTCCAAGTTCTCTTAAGTGTTGAAATTTTTGCCATGAAGCTACTATTTTATTTAGTTTTTTTTCTTTAATTCCTTTAAAATTAAGTAACTCTTCTGGCTTTTCATTTAAGATTTTTATTAACTCTTCTTCACTATATTTTTCAAGTAAATCTTTTGCGAACTTTTGCCCTATTCCTTTTACTATTTTTGTCAAGAAAAAGTATAATTCAGCCTCTTTTATTTCTAAAGTATCAAAAACAAACTGTATTCCATACTTTTTATGAGTCACCCAATTTCCAGTTAAAACAATCTCTTCACCTACTATTTTATCAATATCTGTATCAAAATAGACTCCACAAATTCTTTGATTGTTTTCTAAAACAGCAGAAATAAACTTGGTCTCTTCATTTTTATAAAAAACTCTTTTTATGACTCCTGATAATTTAAATTGTTTTTCCTCTTCCATTAGTATCCATCATTAAATTTTGATTTTTTATGTTTCTCTTTTTTATAAGTTTTTTTATTTTTTTCTTTTTGAAGAAGATTTGCATCTTTTAATAAAACAGCTCTTTCATCTTCAAAATCATCTGAAGGATTATTTATATATTGCATTGTTTTATTAATAAAGTCTTTTAAGTTTATTAAGTAGTTTGAGTGTAAGTCAATAGGTTTTACCCTATTCATATCTTCAAAGTTTTTTTTAGTTCTTTGAATAAAAAGTTCTTTATCAAATTCTTCTAATTTCAATAAAGATAGAGTTCTAGTAAAAAACTTCTCTAGAACTCTAATGTATCTAATTCTTAATTGTTTATCATGCATTACATAAATAACTTTTGAATATTTTCTTTTGGTCTTGCAACTACGGCATCACCATCTTTAATTACAATAGGTCTTTCTATTAGTTTTGGATTTTCAGCCATAGCTTTTATTAGCTGTTCTTCATCTTCAACATCTTTTAATTTCAACTCTTTATAAATATCTTCTTTTGTTCTCATTAAATCTTTAGCACCAATTCCTAACATTTGAAGTACTTCTTTTATCTCTTCTTCATTTGGTACTGTTTCTAAATATTTTACAACTTTTATATCAAGGCCTTTTTCTTCTAGCAGTTTTAAAGCATCTCTTGATTTTCCACATCTTGGATTGTGCCAAATTGTAACGTCTTGCATAAAAATCCTTTTGTAATATAATTTTAAATGATTATACCAAAATTTATTTTATACTAAATAAATTATTACATTATGTAATATTTTAAAAGTTTGGCAACATATCATTAAGTCCCTCAAGACCTAACTGTTTTAAATCTAAGTGAATTTGCCCCATTTTCTTTGTTCTATTATTTAAAATAACAGGAGAAAAAGTATTTAAGCTATTATCATTATTTGCAGTTTGTAATACAAAAATATAATAAATTGAGATTTCATCTATTGTTTGTATTTCAAGTTTTTGAGTAAAATCTTCTGGAAGTTCAAACTTTAAAGATTTTAAAGCTCCAAAGCTCATAAGTCGAAGTTCAGATTCAGTTTCAACACCTTTTATTATAGAAAAGAAATCATCTATTTTTTCTAATATAAACTTATTTTCATTTTCGAAGCCATCTATACTTATTACAACATCATATTCCATAATATTTAAGCCTTTTGAAACTAGTTGGTTTATTTTACTAAAACAATATGTATAAGTCAATTGACAAAAAGTAAAATTTTTATGCTATACTTTATTTTATGATAGTAGGAAATAGTAATGCACTTTTAAATATACTCTTACCAAATCAAGATAACAAAGTACTAAAAGATGTTTTGAAAGAGGCTGATTCTAAAGCATTAAATAGTATGTTAAAAAATAATGCCTCAATAAAAGATGTTTTAGCAAATCTATTTGATGATATTAAAAACTCAGATAAAAGTAATGAAACAATTCAAGATATCTTAAAAAACTCTTCAATATTTAAAGATTTAGGTAACTTCTCTTCAACAGTAAAAACACTATTTTCTCAAATACCAGATGATTCAAATCTTGCAAAATATAAACCCTTATTGCAATCTTTTTTAATGCAACTTGATAATTTAGATGAAAATAATCTAAAAGAACTACTTAGTAAATCAGGAGTATTTTTAGAATCAAAGATGTTAAATAAAGCTGCAAATGGAAATGTTCCTGCAAAACTTATGGATGTTTTAAACCAAATTCAAAATATCATAAAAGATGTAGATACTCCACAAGCAAAACAGTTAAATGATATTATTTCAAAGATTATTTCAAACCCAAATCAAAACCCATCAAATTTGCAAAATGATATAAAATCTGTATTAAATTTATTACAAGATATTTCAAAAAGTTTAGGTGATAAAAACACTCAAAATATAACTAACTTAACAAATCAATTAAAAAGTTTGACAAATGATGCTCAATTATTAGAATCACAAATACAAAATAACTCACAAACACAAAAGTTAACAAATTTAGTTGATAGTTTAAAATCCCAACTACTAAATATAAAAACACCTGAAGCAGCTAATATCTTGACAAAACTTGAAAATATCATGCAACAACCAAAGCAAGTACAACAAGCACAAATTCAAAATCTATTAACATCAAATGAATTTCAAAATATCTCAAATAAAGTACCAGATATTACAAATACTGCAAAGAATATTTCTAATTTGTTATTATCAAATACAAATGTAAATAGTAATATAAATACTCAAATAGAACAAAACTCACAAAAAGAGCAAATACAAAATCAAGTAAAAAATATACTAGTTGATTTAAAATCTGAAGTTTTATCAAATAGACAAGTTCAACCTCAACAACTTCTAAGTAAAATCGATAATATCTTAAATATGAATGATTTATTTGCAAGTGATAATAAAATAGAGCCAAAAAATCTATTACAACAACTTTTAAATAGTTCTCAAATAAAAGAAGTATCGACACAAAATCCAAATATTTCAACAATTGTAGATCAACTAAAAAATTTAACTGATGATATTTCTACTATTGAAAATAAAATAAATTTAAATCAACTTGTTCCTACAAATGAAAAAACAAATTTATTAGACCAACTTAAACAAAATTTATTAAACCTAAAAAATGAACTTTTAAATACAAACTTACCACCAAATAGTAATCTAAATCAAGTTATTGATAAGTTAATAAATATTCAAAATCTATTTGACAAAGTTGAATTACCAAATGATTTAAAACTATTACAACCACAATCAAATAATATTTCATCATTTCAAAGTAATTTTGTATCAAATATAAATGATTTACTTCTAAATTTAAAAGAGACAATAAATACAATTTCATCTAATCCAAATGCAACAAATATTCAAAATCAACTTTTACAAACAGTTGATAAAATAGAAAACTTTATAAAAGATGGATTACTTACACAAACAAATCTATTAAATAACCAAAAAGACAATAGTGCAATTCAAAATGATATGAAAAGTGTACTTATGCAAATGCAAGATGATATCACTTCTAAAATGGCAAATGATACTTCTTTAAATGATGTATCTAAAAATGTAGATAAACTTCTTTTACAAGTAGATTATTATCAATTATTATCTTTAACATCAAATTCAAATTATGTTTATCTTCCTTTTTTATGGGATATGTTAGAAGATGGTTCTATATCTATGAAAAAAGCAAATGAAAAAAAATTTTATTGTGAGATTAATTTAACACTAAAAGATTTTGGGCAGGTTCAACTTCTTTTGGCTTTATATGACAAAAATAAATTAGACTTAACAATTTTTGCATCTAGAGATTCATTTAAAAAACTTGTAAGAGAAAATCTAACTACTTTAAAACAGTCTTTAAATGCAGCTAGATTAATTCCTATGGATATAAAACTAATTAATTTAGAAAAAAGACAAAAACAACAAGAAAAACCAAAAGAGGTTTATCAAAATAGTAGTTCTTCATATAATATAGGACTTGATATAAGGGCTTAAGATGGAAGAAAAAATACAAAAAGCAGCAGCACTAAAATATGACTTAGATAAAGATGATGCACCAAAACTAGTAGCAAAAGGTCAAGCACAAGTTGCTAAAAATATAATAAAAATTGCTAAAGAGAATAATCTTCCAATAAGAAAAGATGAAGATTTAATCGAATTATTATCTAAACTAGATATTGATAAAGAGATTCCATCAAGTATGTATAAAGCAGTTGCTGAAATTTTTGCTTTTATTTACTCAATGACAAAAAAGAATAAGGATATTTAAGCCTTCATTGATACAAATATAAGAGTTATTATATTATAATCGCCCATTAATTAAAGAAGTATATGGGCTAATGAATAAAAATATTTTTGATAGAATTTCAACAGTAATTATTATATTTATCTGCGCAATCTTAATAAACTTTATTTCATCTATTTATTTTAATCCAGTGTTTTTAGCTGGTGTTTTATTTTTAACATTTATTAAAATATTGAAAAGAGAGTATTATTATAGTGCATTTTTTCTAGCATTAGCAATGCTATATTTAGAATTAAATAATGGATTTAAGCCCTTTAGTTTAATACTTCTTAGCTGTTTTATATATTCATTTATTGTTCCTTATATCAAAAGAATTATTTCATATAGCCAATTAAATGAATATTTATATATTTTTGTTTTTTATTTAGGTTTTACATTTTTATATATTTTAAATAATAGTTACTCTAGTGACCTATTTTTCACTATTTTTATAAATATCGTAATAGATTTCTTGATTGTTGGGTTGATGATATGAAAAGATTAAATATAATACTTATTTTTATAGTTTTACTAATGATAATACTACTTTCAAGAGTATATTTTCTAAGTATCAAATCAAATACATATTATGAAGAACTATCAAAACAAAACTACATCAAAAGAATTTATAAAGCCCCTTCAAGAGGATTAATAGAAGATAGAAATGGAGTAGCACTTGCCATTAATAATCTAGGTTTTTCTATCACTGTACAGCCTCATTTACGTTCATATAAAAATAAAGATAGATTGCAAAAGATTGTAAAAATAATCTCAAAACATTTCCCAGAATACAAAGAAGAAGAGTTACTTAAAAAATATAAAAAATTAGATTCACCGTATAAACATGATTATGTAGATTTAATTGATTATATTGCTTATGATGATTTTTTCTCTAAATTTACACTATTTAACTCAATTGAAGGGATTAAAGTAGAACCATCTGTAAAAAGATATTATCCTTTCCACAATGTTGCTTCACACGTAATTGGATATGTAGGAAAAGCATCTAAAAAAGATATTGAAAATAATGAACTTTCAAGATATAGTGGAATTATTGGGAAAAATGGTTTAGAAAAATATTACAACGATAAACTTCAAGGAACACTTGGGTACAAAGATGTTAAAGTAAATGCTCTAAATAAAGAGATTGAAGTACTTGAAGAGAAAAAAGCAAATGAAAACAATAATCTAAAAATCACTATTGATGTAAGACTTCAAAAATATATTCAAGAGAACTTCAACCAAAAAAGTGGTGCTATTGTTGTAATGAATGTAAATAATGGAGAAATTTTAGCAGCAGCATCTTTCCCTGAATTTGATAATAATATCTTTGTTGGAGGAATTTCACAAAAAGAGTGGGATGAGATGAGAACTAGCTTTGACCATCCATTTACAAATAAATTAGTAAATGGACTTTATCCTCCTGGTTCTATATATAAAATGGGAATTTCTTTAGCACTTTTAAAAAATGGAATAAGTCCAAATTACTCTGTTTATTGTAGTGGTGAGTTACAAATAGGAAATAGAAAGTTCAGATGCTGGAAACAAACAGGACATGGAACTACTGATTTTATAAAAGCCATTAGAGAAAGTTGTGATGATTTCTTCTATAAAGCAAGTCTAAAAGTAGGAATTAATAAGATTTCAAAAACAATGGGTGAACTAGGTTTTGGACACAAAACAGGAGTTGACCAGATAAATGAGTTTATTGGAGTAAATCCAAATAAAGAGTGGAAAAGAAAAAGATATAATCAACCTTGGTATATTGGAGAAACTGTTATCTCTTCAATTGGTCAAGGATATACACTTGTAACACCAATGCAAATTGCAAGATATACTGCATTTTTAGCAACAGGGAAACTTCCTTATCCACACTTTTATAAGGGTCAATATAAAGAGCCTAAAAAACTTGATTTTAATCCTAAGTTCTTAAAAATTGTAAGAGAAGGAATGTATGATGTTGCAAATGAAAGATTTGGTACAGCATCAAGACACTTAAAATCAAAAATAACACTTGCAGCTAAGACAGGAACAGCACAAGTTATTGCTATTCCACAATCAGAGAAAAAAAGAATGAAAGAGAGTGAACTTGAATATTACCATCGTTCACATGCATGGCTTAATACATATGGACCATATAGAAACCCTCAATATGCAGTTGTAGCATTAGTAGAACATGGTGGACATGGGGGTTCAGCAGCAGGTCCTATTGTTACTAAAATATATGACAAGCTATATGAATTAGGATATATTAAAAAATAGGTATTTAATCGTTTTTTAGTTATGATTTAGTACCAAATTAGAGGATTTAGATTGAGAATACTTATAAGTTTATTGCTATTTACAACATTTGTTTTTGCTGCGGATACTGCACCTTTAGTTAATTTATCTGTTGCAGCACTTGAAGAACCAACACAGTTTGTAAGAACAATAAATATTGCAATTATTTTAGGTCTATTAGTACTTGCACCAACACTACTATTAATGGTTACAAGTTTTACAAGATTATTAATTGTGTTTTCTCTACTAAAGCAAGCTATGGGGTTACAACAAACTCCTCCTTCTCAAGTTATTGTTTCAATGGCGTTAATTTTGACAATTTTCATTATGGAACCATATGCTAAAAAATCATGGAATGATGCTATTGTTCCTTATATGGATGAAAAGATTGGTTATGAAGTTGCTTTTGAAAAAGGTGTTAAACCATTTAAAGAGTTTATGATAAAAAATACAAGAGAATCAGACTTAGCTCTTTTTTATAGAATCAAAAAGGTAGAAAACCCTAAAAACATAGATGATGTACCATTAACACTTCTTATGCCATCTTTTATTATTAGTGAATTAAGAACTGCATTTGAAATAGGTTTCTTAGTATTCTTACCATTTTTGGTTATTGATATTATTGTGGCTTCCATTCTTATGAGTTTGGGTATGATGATGCTGCCACCAGTTATGATATCACTGCCTATTAAACTTATATTCTTTATAGTTATTGATGGGTGGTTTTTGATTATAGGAAACTTGGCACAATCCTTTAAGTGATAAGTTTTACTTATAATAATAAACTTTTAAAATATAACTATTATTTATAATAGAAAGCTTCTTTTTTTAATAATTTTAGTATATAATACTCTATAAAGAACTATGGAGTATTTTAATGTATAAACTTTTTTTATACTTTTTCGTAATTACATTTGCATACTCTCAAACAATTAGCTTTGAGGAAGTACTAACTGATACACTAAACAATAATAACGATTTAAAAAACTCAAAACTTGATATTGATATTAGTTCATTAAATATAGATGAAGTAAATGCTTTAAATTATGGTAAATTAAACTTCGAATCACAAGTAAATAGAACTAATCATGCAGGTTATGTATTTAATTCTAAACTATCTTCAAGAGAGGCTACATTTAAAGATTTTGGTTTTGCACAAATGGGTGAACCAATGAACACACAACCAACTGATTTAAACTATCCAGAAGCAAGAACAAATATAAACAATAAATTAACTTATGATGTTGCACTTTTTACTGGATTTAAAATATCTACACAAAAAGATATAAGAAAATTAGAAAAAAAGATAAATACTTTAAAACTAAATATGAATAAAAGAGAACTATCTTTTGAAGTATTTAAAGCATACAATGGTGCAGTTATTGCAAAAGAGTATATCAAAGCTTTAAATGAAGCTATTAAGACTGTAAATAATATAGTTAAATCATCTTCAATATTTTACAAAGAGGGATTGATTACATCAATTGATGTAAAACAAGCAAAAGCTTATAAATTTGAACTTTTAGCAAACTTAGCCAATGCAAAAAAAAGATTTAATTTTGCTATTTCATACTTAAGATTTTTAAGTTCAAATAACAATATTACAGATGTAAATAATATAAAAGATATAAAACTAAAACTTTATGATAAAAGTGAGCTATTACAACAAGCTTTAACTAAAAAAGATAGCATAAAAGCTTCAATTTTATACAAAGATATTATGAAAAAAAGTATTGATGTAGCAAAAGGTGATTACTACCCTACTTTATACTCTCACTTGGAGTATGGATATAATGACAATAGGTATAATTTTTCAGATGACAAAGATTATTATAATGCTGTTATTGGCTTAAAATATACACTTTTTGATAACTCAAGAGAGATAAAAGTACAAAAAAATAAAATAAACTATATAAAAGCTAAAATAAATCATGAAAAACAGATAAATTATATAAAAATGCAAATAGATAATTCTATTGATGATTTAAATACAAAAATTGCAATATTAAGTGCAAAGATAAGCTCTTTTGATTTAGCAAAAAAGATATTTGAACAAGCTAATAAAATGTATAAAAACCACTTAATATCTATGACTGATTTATTAAAACAAAAATCTGATTTTGAAGTTGCTCAAGCAGAACTATTAAATGCAAAATATCAAAGATATGTAGCAGAAGCAAAAGTTGCAAAGATTATAAATTTAGATTTTTTAGATTTGAAGGATTAAAATGATGAAACTATTCATAGCTATATTTTTAATGATAAGTTGTTTATATGCACAAACAATACAAACATCAGGAACTGTAATATCTGATAATCAAAAAGTAATTACAAGCAGACATATGGGATATATAAAACAAGTAAATGTTACTGAGGGTTCATATGTAAAAAAAGGTGATTTACTTTATATTATTGACTCTACTTCTTTAAATTCTCAAAAAAATGAGATATTAAATAATCTTGAAATATTAAAAAATAATCAAGATAATTTATATATAAATCTAAACAGATATAAAAGATTATATAAAGATGATTTAGTATCAAAATATGATGTAGAACAATTAGAACTAAAATATAACAATTTAAGAAATCAAATTCAAATAGTAAAAGAGAAGTTAAAAAATATAAATAATGAGTTTAAATATCTTAAAGTAAGAGCTCCAATAGATGCAATGGTAATTAAAAAATCAATAAATGTTGCAGATATGGCAATAGTTGGACAACCTGCTTTGATACTAACAGATATGAATACATTAAAAGTAAAAACACAAATAAATGAAAGTGATTTATTGAATATAAAATCAGCACAAGATGTTAAAATATTTATTCCATCATTAAACTTAACTACAAAAGGAAAAGTAAGTGCAATAATTCCAAATATTGACACAACTTCACACTCTTTTACAATAAAAATCGATTTTTTAACAAAAAACAAAAATATATATCCAGGTATGTATGCACAAATAGATATTTTTGTAAAAGATAATGGAAATAAAAATGAACAATAAAAATGACTTTAGTACAAAGTTAAACCCAAATCTAAATATTGCAGGTAGATTATCTTTAGGTTTTATAAATCATCCTTTAACTGCTATATCTATTTTTTTAATTTTGGCGCTTGGTTATATTTCATTAATTGTTATGCCAAGAGAAGAAAATCCACAAATAAAAGTAAGTGGTGGAGCTGTAATAGTTGCAATGCCAGGAGCAACTCCAAGCCAAATACAAAAAGTAATAATAAATCCTTTAGAAAAGAAATTAAGAGAGATAAAAGGAATAGAACATATTTACTCTTTTGCAAAAGATTCTATTGCAATTGTACAAGTGCAATACTTTATTGGAGAAGATAAAGAGAGTTCAAACTTAAAATTATATAACCAAATTATGAGAAATATGGATATGATGCCAAAAGGCGCTATGACTCCAATAATAAAAACAATGGATATTGATACAGATATACCAATAACAACTATTGCATTTTATTCTCAAAAAAAGAATAATAAAGATTTAATCTCACAAACTGAACTTTACAAACAAATAGATAAATTAAGTAAAGAACTAAATAAAATAGACAATGTTGCTTTAATTAATCTAAAAGGTGAAAAGAAAGAGCAATACAATATTTTACTTAACTCAAATAAAATATCTCAATATAATCTATCAATGGTAGAAGTTCTAAAAAGAGTAAAAGCACTTGCATATAATACTCCAAATATTAATGGTGATACAAAAAACAATGAGCTATTAGTATTTGGAATAAAACAAGCAATAAAATCTTCTAAAGATATAGAAAATATAATTATTTCATATCAAAATGGTATTGCAGTGTACTTAAAAGATATTGCAAAAGTTGAAAAATCTTATGATATTCAAAATAAAAAAGAGGCTATTTTATATCAAAGAGATAAAAATAACAACTTTGAAAAAACTTCAAATATTACAATGTCAATTTCTAAACTAAAAGGTGCAAATTCAGTTGTAATAAATGAAGAGATTTTTGATTATATGGATAGTATAAAAGATGATTTACTAAAAAAACATATAAAATATACTATTACACGAGATGATGGATACACTGCAAATAATGCAGTTAATTCCTTAGTTCAAAATCTTTTAATCTCTATTTTTATTATAGCTATACTTTTAATATTTTCATTAGGATTTAAAGAAGCGATGATTGTTTCACTTGCTGTTCCTATGATTTTATCTGTTACTTTGTTTGTTGGATTTATTTTAGGTGAGACAATAAATAGAATTACACTTTTTGCACTTATTGTATCTTTGGGAATGTTAGTTGATGCTGCAATTATTGTAATAGAAAATATTCATAGACATAGAAAAGACAAACCAGATGCTAATATAGAGATTTTATCCATTAATGCAACAAATGAGATTGGAAATGCGACAAATATAGCAACAATTGCTATTATTCTTACATTTTTACCAATGTTTTTTGTAGGTGGAATGATGGGACAGTTTATGCACCCACTTCCTGTATTTGTACCAATTGCTTTAGTTGTCTCTTTAATTGTTGCTTATGCTTACACACCATATTTAGTAAAAAAATTTTTATAGGTAATTAATATGAAACTAGAAAATTTTATACACGAAATTCTTGAATCAAAATATAAATCTAATTTAGTCTATTTAATTACTTTAATTTTATTTATACTATCTATTTTAACATTTCCTACAAAGATTACAAAAGCAAAAATGCTTCCAAGTAAAGATTCAGATACTTTCTCAATCTATGTTGATTTAAAAGATGGTTCATCTTCTACAAAAACAAAAGAAGTTACTCAATGTATCTCAAATGAGTTACAAAAAAATGAAAATATTACAAATGTTTCTGTATTTATAGGTGAAGGTCAACCACTTGATTTTGCTGCACTTGTTAAACTTAGTGCATTAAAAGATAAACAATGGCAAGCAGAAATGATGGTAAATATAAAAAAAGAGAATAATAGAGATATCTCAAGTTATAATTTGGTATCAAAAATAAGAGAGCCTATAAAACAAAAATGTACAAAATATGATGCAAATATTAAATTTGTAGAACTTCCAGCAGGACCACCTGTGTTAGCTTCACTTGTTGCACAAGTTTATGGAGGAAAAGATTTTTATAGTAGAAGAGATTTTGCAAATAAGATAGCAAAAATATTTGAAAAGCAAAAAACATTAGTTGATATTGATGTTATGGCAAGTAAAGCTTTTGATAAATATGAATTAATACTTGATAATAATAAAATAATAAAAAGTGCAGTTAGTTTAGAGCAGATAAAACAGATAATATTTTTGGCTTTTGAAGGAGTAAATATCTCTGTTGTAAATGACAGCAGTGCACAAAATCAAATACCAATATTTCTAAGACTTGATGATAGTAGGTTAATAGAAAAACAAGATATAAAATCATTAAACGACAGATTAAAAACTCTAAAATTGAAAAATGCATATAATCAAATGGTAAGTGTTTCTGAACTTGTAAAAATAAAAACAGTAAAAAAAGAGCCTGAAATAACATCAAAAGATTTAAAACCTGTAATTAATGTAATTGCAGAGACAAATAAAGATAGTCAAATATATCCACTTTTAGATGCAAGAGAAGATATGATAAATAGTTTGGAAAATGATTATGAAATTATAAAAACAAATATGTTGAATCTATCTTTTATAAATAAAAAAACAAATGAGAGATTTGATTTAGTATTTGATGGAGAACTAAAAGTTACAATTGATACATTTAAAGATTTAGGTGGAGCTTTTATTATTGCATTGGTGCTTATATTCTTTCTTATGGTTATGTATTATAAAAGTTTTGCAATATCAGGAGGTATTGTTTTATCAAGTTTTATATCAATTATTGGAGTTATTTTAGCTCACATAATAATGAATATATTTACACAAGATACATTCTATTTAACAGCAACATCTTTAATAGGATTTATTGGTCTTATTGGAATAAACTCAAGAAACTCTACTTTAATTATTGATTTTACAGTACAATTAATAAAACAGGATAAATTAAAAATAAATGAAGCAATAGCAAAGGCTACTGCAACAAGGTCAAAACCTATTATACTAACTGTTTTAACAATGGTATTTGCATCAAGTTTACTTGCAACTGATGCAGTATTTGGAGGTTTGGGTGTTGCTTTAATTGGTGGAACACTTATATCTTATGTAGTATCTATGTTTTTTGTACCTGTAATTATAAAAAATCATATTAAAAAGCTTTTATGAGTAAACACTCTATACACAAATACAAGGTATAAGTTTAAGATGAAAAGTAAATTCAAAAAGTTAGTAAAAGAGATTTTAAAATTATCAATTATTTTAATAATAACAATGAATATTATCAGTTATTTTAAATCAACACAACTAAATAAAGAAAACCTAGCTATAAATGAGTTTAAACTGCTTGAAAACTCAAAATATACAATAAAAGACAATAAACCATTAGTTATACACTTTTGGGCTACATGGTGTCCTATTTGCAAAATAGAAGCATTTAATATTCAAAAACTTTCAAAAGATTATAATGTAATAACAATAGCAGCACAATCAGGAACAAATGAAGATATAAAAAAGTATATGAAAGAGAATAATGTTGATTTTAAAGTAGTAAATGATAAAGATGGGTATTATTCAAAAAAATTTAATATTGAAGTATTTCCTACAACTTTAATTTATAATGATAAAAAAGTTCTAAAATTTAGTGAAGTAGGATACACTTCAACTTTGGGACTATATTTAAGAGTTTGGTATAGTAAGCTATTTTGATTTATGATTTTTATAAATCATAAACCATAGCAATCTCTTCACAAATAGGAAATAATTTACATCTAATGCAATCTGCCCATATTTTGTGTTCTGGAATATCTTCTTTTTCTATTTTTCTAAAACCAATACTTTCAAAGAAACCTTGTTCATAAGTCAAAGATAAAATTTGTGCTAATTCATACTTTTTACCCTCTTCTATACAAGCTTCAACTAGTTTTTTACCAAGTTTTAAACCTCTAAACTCTTTAGAAATTATCAAACTTCTAACTTCAGCTAATCTTGAAGAGTGAATATGTAGTGCTGTAAAACCGGCCATTTTACCATCTACACTTACAACAATATATGACCTTATAGTATTTGCCATCTCATCTTCTGTTCTAAGTAAGATTTTACCACTATCAACCTCTGGTTTAACCAATGCTTGCATATCTTTTATGTGTGCAACAGTTGGTTTAAAAAATTTGATTTCCAAATAAGTGCTCCGTAATTGCATTTTGAAGATCAATCATTCCTCGTTTTTTCAAATTAGAGATAAAAATACCATCAGGGTAAGCTCTTTTTAACTTCGCTAAATCACTCTGTTTTAATTTATCAGTTTTTGTAAAAGCGTTTATAATAATTTGATCGCCTCTTTTAATTGTATTTAAAAATTCATCAACATTTGTATCAATATCCAAATTTGGATGTCTAGCATCTATTAAATGTACAAATATTTGAAGACAAGGTCTCTCTTCTAAATATCCTGTTAAATTTCTATTCCAATCTTTTTTTAAACCTTTTGAAACTTTTGCATATCCAAAACCAGGTAAATCCACAAATCTTGCATAAAGATAAGGTAACTCTTCATTTTCAGTCTTAAACTTAATATCAAAATAGTTAATTAACTGTGTTTTACCTGGAGTAGAAGATGACTTTGCTAAACCTTTTCTTTTTGTCAAAGTATTTAACAATGAAGATTTACCAACGTTACTTCTTCCAAGAAAAGCAACTTCAGCTTTATCTGGACTTGGAGAATCAGAAATACTTTGAGCTGACGTCAAAAATGAAGCATCAACAATTTTCATTATTTATTTGCTCCATTATCTTTTTTATTATCATCTAAATTAATAATAAATCTTACTGGTTTATTCTCTGTACCATTTACTTTTGCTTCACCTGTTTTTTGATTAATAAAAATTTTATCTCCATAAACTTTTCTATCGTCAACTTTTTCTTTAATAAATCCATTACCAATGATTACATATCTAGCTTCTTGAGGGTAATATATAACTTTATTACCTTTACCTTCATATTGTTTATTGTTTTGAGAAATAATAGTAAAAGAAACATTTCCTATCGCAACATATCTTAAAGGTACTCTTTTTTGATTTGCAGTTTTTTTAGACATATAAACTTCTAGTCTATCAGAATCTAATTTATCTTGTTGCTTTCTTAACTTAACATCACCTGTAAAAATTGATACACCTTTACCATCATTACCTTGAAAATTTTTTGCATCAATTATTAACTTGTTTGAATTTGCCATTAATATAGATGTTGTAAAAAACAGTAATATAAATAAATTTCTCATACTTTTCCTTATTTTGTAGTTTCTATTTCAAAATGTGAATTTTTAGATTTCATAATCTCTTTTTGTAAATCTAAATAAAGGTTTTTACCTTTTAAATAATGCTTATAATAAGTCCCATTAAATGGTACAGTATTAGTTGCAATCTGAGTTTTATCATTGTAATATAACTCATCAGTATTTAAAGTTATAAAATCATCTCTTCTAAATTTTACATCTTTAATAAATGTATAATTATCTTCTTTTTTAATAATTACATTTGCACTAATAAAATCTGTTGCATTTTTAACTTTTTTATCTTTTGCTTTTAAAATAAACTCACCTTCATACATAATATCATGAGTTTTAAATCTTGAAGCTTTTTTTGCATTTACTATTTTTGTTGTTGTCTCTTCATTTAATGTATACATCGTAGAATCATTAAATGTGATTAGAGGTATATCTTTTTGCTCATCTTTATTATTGTTTTCTGAAATAGGAATAAAATAAATTCCTAAAGAGAAAGCAAAAAGTGCATAAATAAAAAACTTTATAACCATGCTTTTAAAAACTCCTCTTCTAAATTATCTTCTTTTACAATATATTCTATCATCTCTCTTACTGCACCATTTCCACCACTTTTTTGACAAATCACATCAACAAAATCTTTTAAATAATGTGTTCCATTTGCAGGAGTAAATGAAAGTTGTGCTTTTTTTAGCATTTTATAATCATTTAAATCATCCCCAATAGCAGCAACTTGATTCCAAGAAAGACCCTCTTTATCAAGAATTTGTTGTAAAACTTCATCTTTATTATGAACTTTTTGATACAAATGAGTAATACTTAAATCATCAGCTCTTTTCTCAACTATTTTAGATGTTCTACCTGTAATAATTGCAGCTTTTTTCCCCATAACTTTTGTCCATGTTGCAATTGCTAAACCATCTGAAACATCAAAAGATTTAAGTTCATCTAAACTATTTGTATAAGTTATTTTTCCATCTGTTAATGTACCATCAACATCTAAAACAATAAGTTCAATCATAAAACACCTTTAGTACTTGGTATTCCTAATTTTTCATTTTTTACCATTGCTCTTCTTAGTGCAACTGCAACTGATTTAAATGCAGCTTCTAAAATATGGTGTTTATTTTTACCTCTTTCATATACAATATGACAAGTAAGTCCTGCATTCATAACAAAAGCGTTGAAAAACTCTTCTGCTAGTTCAACATCAAACTGCCCTACTTTATCTTTTATATCAATTGTATAAACTAAAAAAGGTCTATTACTCAAATCAAGTGCACATGTAACTGCAGCTTCATCCATAACAACAGTTGCATTACCATATCTTTCAACAGCTTGAATAGGGAAAATTGCCTCTTTTAAAGCTTTACCTAAAACAATTCCACAATCTTCTACACTATGGTGAAAATCAATATGTAAATCACCTTTACAAGATAACTCTATATCAATTCCACTGTGTTTTGATAATGCTTCAAGCATATGGTCAAAAAAACCAATTCCTGTATCAATTTTACTAACACCTGAACCATTTATGTCAAGTTTACATTTGATATCAGTCTCTTTTGTTTTTCTACTTAACTCAACCATTTTTTCTCCCTTTAGTGTGCAATAATCATTGCACCATTAATTCCTAATCGTTTTTTAAAGTCTGTTGCTTCTTCTTCACTTCTAAATCCACTTACCCAAACTCTATTTATAGGTTTATCTTCAAAATACCCCTCTTTGATTATAACTTGGTAATTTTTACTTATAATATTTTCAAATTTTCTTTGAGTGATTTTTGCACCTTCATATCTTCTAAATGCACCAACTTGAACATAATATTTTCCAACAGACATAACTTCTTTTTTCTCTGTTTCTGATTTTGCAATTTTACCATGAAAACCAAGAACAGTAAGTTTTACTTTTGCTGTTCCTTTTTTTACCATATCTATTGCTCTTGCTGCTTTATTTGATAAGTCAATAATTCTTCCAGTTACAAATGGTCCTCTATCATTAATTCTTACTACAACAGAACGTTGATTTTCAAGGTTATCAACTCTTACCATTGTATTCATAGGTAAAGTTTTGTGTGCTGCTGTCATTGCATACATATCATAAATTTCACCATTTGATGTTCTTCTTGCATGGAAGTTTGGCCCATACCAAGAAGCAATACCACTTTGAGTATCACTAACTTTTGCAACTGTTGGATAGTACCATTTTCCATCAATTTGATAAGGTCTCATAGTTGCTCTATGCATTGCCTTAGAGTTTTTCATTTGTTGGTGTGGTATTTTTTCATATCCAGAATAATCTTTAGATGAACTTCCACCATAATATCCGCCATTTGAATATGACGAAAAACATCCAGTAAACAAAAAAGTAGATGCAACTACTAAACTACTTTTAATTGAAAGATTGATTATACTATTTTTTGATAACAATTTTATCTCCAATATTTATAAAGTTTGATTCAAGTTTATTATCACTCATTAATTTTTTTAAATCAATTTTATATCTTCTTGCAATAGAGTATAAAGTATCTCCATTTTTCACTTTATATACTACACTTGTTTTTCTAACAATCTTTTTATTTGTCAAAACTAATCTTTGAGAAGAAGTTTTTGCTGAAGTAGTAATAGGTATAATTAATTTTTGTTTTAAAGAAAGAAGATTTGAATGAAGTTTATTAAAATCTTTTATAACTTTATATGAAACATGATATTTGTTACCAATTCTATGTAAAGAATCACCTCTTTTAACAACATACACTAAATATCTACTATCTTTAATCAAATCTTTATTTGCTTGATATCTTGCAAGTCTACTGTATGGAATATAAATATCATATTTTTTAACATATGGAGGAACAATTTGTAATTTTAAATGTCTATTTAAATTTTTTAACTCAGCATAATCAATTCCAACAGCATTTGAGATTGATCTTAAATGTAATCCACCTTTTACACTAATTGTTGCAACAGAAGATGTTGCACCTATATTTAAAAGATGTGCATTATTATTTTCTGTAATAAAGCTTTGATTATTCATCATACCAAGTGCAATAATTTTTCTTATATACATTCTACTTTCACTTGGAACATATTGTCTACTTACTTTATTTTGAACTTCAAGTAATTCATCAATATCTAAAGAAACGCCCCATTTCTTAACTTCATTATAAACTCTTCTTAGTTTATAAAATGGCTCACTTCCTCTTTGGTAATAGTATATAATTCTTCTAAACTCTTGAATTTTTTTACTATATTTTTGTTTTGGATGTTCTTCAACATATTTATCAATTGTAGCTCTTGTAAGTCCTTCTATAACTCTACCTTCTCCACAATTGTAAGCAATTGCAGCTAAGTACCATTTACCAAATCTTTTATGCAAATGTTTTAAATAAGTGGCTGCTGCTTTTGTAGATTTTACTAAATCCATTCTCTCATCAACATATAAATTTATGTCTAAATCATAGTGTTTACCAGTTCCATACATAAATTGCCAAATACCCATTGCTTTTACATTTGATTTTGCATCAATAGTAAAATCAGACTCAGCCATTGCCATATATAAAAAAACTGCAGGAACTTTTTCATCTCTAAGTATTTTTTTTATGTTGGGAACAAACAGTGAAGCATCAGTAAGCTTCTTTACGTAATGATTTTGATTATGTTCTCTTAATAAGTTTTCGTATGTTTTTTGAAGTTTATAATCAGTAATAAAAGAAGACTTGATATCTAAGTCTTCTAATATTTGTAAATCTCTTTGGTTATAATTTGCACCAATTAAAGATGCAAAAGTAAAATTAACTAATATAAATAAAAATAAAGCTATTTTAATCAAATAATTTCCTAAATCTTAAAATAGTGCATATTTTATCTAATTTATATTAGAGAACTCCTTAAATAAGGTTTTAGCATTATTTGTAGTAAAATCTTCTACCTCTTCAACACTTATTTCAAGTAATTCTGAAATTTTTTGAGCCACCAAAGTTGTATAAGCAGGCTCATTTCTTGTACCTCTATGAGGATGTGGAGTTAAATAAGGTCCATCTGTTTCTATAATAATTTTTTCTTTTGGAATTTTAGGAAAAACTTGTATCAATTTTCTTGCATTTTTGAAAGTTAATACTCCACCTATACCAAAATAAAAATTTTCATTTGCCAAACTTACTAATTGTTCATCTGCATTGAAGCAGTGTAAAACACCACCTACTTCTTTTGCATTATAATCTAATAATAACTTTTTAGAGTCATTAGAAGCATCTCTTACATGAACAATTAGAGGTTTTTTAACCTCTTTTGCAAACTCAATTTGTTTTATAAAAACATCTTTTTGTAATTTTATCTCTTCTTCTTTTTCAGTTTCAGATTCAGGTAATCTAAAATAGTCTAATCCACACTCACCAATAGCTATACACTTTGGATGTTTAACATACTCTTTCATTATTTCTAAATCATATGCTTTTGCATCATAAGGATGAACTCCAACTGCAAAATATACTTCATCATATTTTTCAGCAAGTTCAACAGCTCTTGGTAAATCTTTAGGATCCGCTCCAGGGATTAAGAAACCTTTTACATTTGATTCTAAAGCGTTTGATATTACAGTTTCAATATCTTCATAATATTGCTCATTATCTAGATGACAGTGCGTATCAATAATTATGATAAAAACCTTTTTTCAACTAGATTTAAAATACCATTGATGTCTTGAGTATCTTCACCTTTTATCCAAGCGTCGATTCCAAAGTTTTTAAAAGCATCATAATCACTGTCATCATCAATTACTGCTATTGAAACAAATTTTTCTTTACAAACATCATGTTTATTTTCTTCAAAATCAAAAATTGAATTTATATCTAAAATAGCAATATCTGCTTTGTTAGAAACACCACTATCAAAATTTTCTATTTGGTGTTTAGTATCAATTAAAGACTCATCAAAATTACAAAAAGTTACTATATTCATAACTACCCCTTGTTTTCTTTATAAAATATTAATCATTTTATCAAATTAAAAATTAAAAAACTACAAAATATATCTTGCTGTATCTTCATTTTCAACGATATCGTCAAGTTTTTCTTCAACTAAAGCTTCATCAACAACAATTGTCTCACCTTTTTTCTCATCTGCTGAAAAACTTATATCTTCAATTACTTTCTCAATTACAGTATGTAATCTTCTAGCTCCAATATCTTCTGTTTTCTCATTTGCACTTACAGAATATTTAGCAAAAGCTTTAATCGCTTCATCTTTAAACTCTAAAGTAACACCTTCAACTTCAAGAAGTGCTTTGTATTGTCTTAATAATGAGTTTTTAGTATTTGTAAGAATTTTATAAAGAGCCTCTTCATCTAAAGAACTCAATTCAACTCTCAATGGAAATCTCCCTTGAAGCTCTGGAAGTAAATCACTTGGTTTAGATACATGAAATGCACCAGCAGCTATAAATAAAATATGGTCTGTTTTTACTTGACCAAATTTTGTTTGAACACTACTTCCTTCTACAATTGGAAGTAAATCTCTTTGAACACCCTCTTTTGAAGGGTCTTGATTTTGTGTTTTAGAACCTGTTGCAATTTTATCAATTTCATCTAAGAAAATTATCCCACCATTTTCAGCTCTTTTAATTGCTTCAATTTTAATCGCTTCTTGGTCTAATAATTTTTCACTTGCCACATCTTTTAGTAAAACTTTTGCATCTTTAATTGACACTTCTTTTTTTACTTTTTCTTTGTTTAATCCACCTAACATTTTTGAAAGACTTTCTTGCATTGAAGTCATATCCATTGGCATTGATGAATCAATTATTTCTACATGTGTTTTTTTAGGAAGTTCAATCTCAATTTTTTTATCATCTAATTGTCCACTTAAAAGTTTCTCTTCCATTTTGTTATAAGTTTTAATAAATGACTCTTTTGCACTTTCACTTGCACCTTCTGGAAGTGGTGGAACTAATTTTTCAATAATTTGCTTATTTACTTCATCATCAATTTTATCTGAAATTTTTTCTTCATACTCTTTTGTTACAAGATTAATTGACTCATAAACTAAATCTCTTATCATTGATTCTACATCTCTACCTACAAAACCAACTTCTGTATACTTACTTGCTTCAACTTTTACAAAAGGTAATCCCATCATTTTTGCTAATCTTCTAGCAATTTCAGTTTTACCTACACCTGTACTTCCTATCATAAGAATATTTTTAGGCATAATCTCTTCTTGTAAAGCTGGTTCTACTTGCATTCTTCTAAATCTATTTCTAAGTGCTAATGCAATAGTTTTTTTTGCATCATTTTGACCAATAATATAATCGTCTAAATATTCAACAATTTGTTTAGGAGTTAAATCCATATTAATCCTCTATTTTTAAAATTTTTATATTTTGATTTGTATATATACATAAATCACCTGCTATCATAAGTGATTCTTTTACTAACTCTTCTGGTTCTAAGTCTGAGTGTTTTGCAAGTGCTCTCGCAGCAGAAATTGCAAAATTACCACCACTTCCAATTGAAGCGATTTTTCCATCTTCTGGTTCTACAACATCTCCTGTACCACTTAAAATAAAAATATGTTCTTTATTTAGTACAATCATCATTGCTTCTAATCTTCTAAGAACTTTATCTTTTCTCCAAGCTTTAGAAAATGCAATTACTGCTTTTAGTAAATCACCTTTTGTAGTTTGAAGATGCTCTTCAAACATATCAAATAGATTAAAAGCATCTGCTGTACTTCCTGCAAAACCTGCTAATATTTGACCATTGTATAATGTTCTAATTTTAGTAGCATTTCCTTTTAATACAGAATTACCAAATGTAACTTGACCATCACCACCAATTACGGCTTGCTTTTCGCCTTTATATGCTAATATCGTAGTAGCTTCAAACATTACAACTACTCTCCAATAATATCAATTTTTAAATTTGCATGAACTGCATGACCTAATTTACAATCGATTTCATAAATTCCAGGTGCTTTTATTTTTTTATCAACAGTGATATTCTTTTTATCAATAATAATTTCAAAATCTTTTTCAAGTGCATCACTAATCTCTTTACTTGTAACAGAACCAATTAAGTGTCCGTTTGCACCAATTTTATGTTTGATAGTTAATTTTGTAGCATTAAGTTTTTCAGCTAAAGCTTTTGCTTGTGCAATCTCTTCAGCTTCTATCTCTTTTTCTCTTTTCTTTTGAGCTTCATATTTTTTTAGTACTTCATTAGTAGCATGTAAAGCCAGTCCTTTTCCAATTAAGAAGTTTTTCCCATATCCATCTTTTACTTCTTTTACTTCACCAGCTTTACCTAAGCCTTTTACATCTTTAATTAATAATACTTTCACAATAACTCCAATTCTTATTTAATTGGTGATTATTGTACAATAATTAATTTAAAGTGAAAATTAATAATCTAACTTGCTATATCAAGAGTATTCTTTAAATTCTCTCTTATATTTCTTTTTTTAACATAATTATTTAGACCAATATGATTACTATAACCTAATAATTTTGCTATTTTTCTAACTGATAATCCAACAGATAAAAGCTCTTCAATTTTCTCTCTTTGCGCATCAAATTTTGATTTTTGAATTGTACCTTTTGGTTTACCAAGATGAGCACCTTCTAATTTTTTTGCAGTTAGTGCCTCTTTTGTTCTTATACTCATCAACTCTTTTTCAAGTTTTAAAGTCATAGAAATTACACCTAAAATCATTTGAGTTAACATATCATTATCATCAATTAAATCTAGATTTTGTTTTATTACTATAATTCTAATTTTGTTACTAAGTAAAAATTTTACTATCTCTAAAATAGTTTCAGTTGTTCTAGCAAATACATTTAAATCTGCAACTAAAAGTGTAGTTTTACTTTGACAGTTTTTCAAAAAATCTAACATATTTTTTTCTTCATTTGGAGTATTGATTTCTATCTCAATACTTTGAAAAATTTTAATATTTTTCTTCTGTATGTAATCTTCCAAAATATTTTTTTGTTGTTGAGTATATGACTCATTATTTTTATTAACACGAACGAAACTGAAAATTTTAGACACAATAGATCCTTTTACATTAAGTATTATGTTTATAGTTTATTATAAACACTTTGTATTAGTTTTAATATTTAAGTTTATACGAAATGTTAATATAATTTGCATAAAGCTTTTCTTAATTTTTTCTTTTTCAAACCCTTTTTTTCAATATTTGTATATTTTTGTTATACAAGTAACAGTTATACATTTTGAAAAATAGAGTTAAGTAAACTAATAAAGCTCTTTGAATTATTTTTTAATTTTTTTTATTTGATTTGCTATAAAGTATTTTTTGGCTAATATCTATTTTGTTTATTTAACCTTATCAAAGGATATGTATTGAAATTAGTTGTTGCTATAACAGGAGCAAGTGGAGCAAGTTTAACTCTTAAATTTATTGATAAACTTCCTGAAGATATTGATGTTTATTTGGTAGTTTCAAATAGTGCGAAAACTGCTTTAAAACTAGAAGAAAATATCTCAATAAGAAACTATTTTGAAAAGAAAGATAATATAACTATTTTAAAAGACAATGATATCTCTGCATGTATTGCATCTGGTTCTTTTGGTGTTGACAAAATGATTATATTGCCTTGTTCTATGAATACTCTTGCAAAATGTGCAGTGGGAATTTCAGATACTTTAATCACAAGAGCTTTTACTGTTATGTTAAAACAGAAAAAAGATATTATTTTAGCTCCTAGAGAAATGCCATATAATCCAATTATTTTAGAAAATATGTTAAAACTATCTAGACTTGGTATAACTATTGCACCTCCAAATCTTGGGTATTATTCAAAACAACAAACACTCGAAGATATGGAAAACTTCTTAATTGGTAAATGGTTTGATTTATTAGGTATTGAGAATAATTTATATAAAAGATGGGAATAGATTATGGAGAATAACACACATACAAATGATGGTTCATACAAAAAAGCTATTTACAGTGGGACTTTTGACCCAATAACAAATGGACATATGGATATAATTAGAAGAGCTTCATTTATTTTTGATGAAGTTGTTATTGCTGTTGCAAAAAGTGAAGCAAAAAATCCAATGTTCTCACATGAACAAAGAGTAGAGTTTGCAAAACAAGCGACAAAAAACTTACCAAAAGTTAAAGTTATAGGTTTTGATACTTTATTAGTTGAATTGGCAACAGAACTAAAAATAAATACGATAATACGAGGATTAAGAGCAGTAAGTGACTTTGAATATGAGTTACAAATGGGCTATGCTAACTCTTCAATAAATAAAAATATAGAAACACTTTATTTAATGCCCACATTAAAAAATGCTTTCGTTAGCTCTACAATTGTAAGAGAATTGATTAGATTTAATGGAAGTTTTTTTCATCTTGTACCAAAAGAAGTTTTAGAATGTATATAGTAATAGAAGGAATAGATACAGCTGGAAAGTCTACACAATTAGATATTTTAGCTAGTAAATATAAGGATGCTGTTTTTACAAAAGAACCAGGTGGAACGCCGATTGGTTCTAAGTTAAGACAGATGGTTTTAGGTGGTGAAGCAAAATCAAAACTTGCAGAGATGTTTTTATTTCTTGCAGATAGAGCTGAACATATGCAAGAAGTAGTAAATAAAAACAAGCATAAAGTTGTTATTTCAGATAGATCTATGATTTCTGGGATTGCATATGCAAAAAACTTACCACTAGATGAAGTAATAAGTTTAAATTTATTAGCAACAGAAAATACTCTTCCAACTCATGTTATTTTATTAAAATTATCAAAAGAAGAGTTAACAAAAAGACTTTCATTAAAAGAGCATGACTCAATTGAATCAAGAGGAATTGATTATTTGATTGATATTCAAAATAGAATGGAAGAGACAATAAAAAAATTAAATTTAAATTATATATTTATAGATGCAAGTTTAAGTATCGAAGAGATTTCAAAAGATATAGAGGATTTTTTAAATGAGTAAAGAAAAAGTTATACAAAGTCTAAGAGGGATGAAAGACATATCAAATGAAGAGAGTAAACTATTTACATACTTCTGTGAGAATGCAGCAAAAATTGCGAAAAATTATGGCTTTGAATATATTGAAACACCTATTTTAGAAGAGACTTCACTATTTAAAAGAAGTGTTGGAGAAAGTTCTGATATTGTAAATAAAGAGATGTATCAATTTATTGACAAAGGTGAAAATGATGTTTGCTTAAGACCAGAAGGAACAGCTGGTGTTGTAAGAAGTTTTATCCAAAATAAACTAGATAGAGCTGGTGGTGTAAAAAAATGGTACTACCACGGTCCAATGTTTAGATATGAAAGACCACAAAAAGGAAGATTAAGAGAGTTTCACCAGTTTGGGGTTGAAGTATTTGGAATAAGCTCTGTTTATGAAGATGCAAATATTATAATGATGTTAAAAGAGATTTTAGAATTTTTCAAAATTGGACATAAGCTTCAATTAAACTCTTTAGGATGTAAAGAGTGTATGCCAGTATATAGAGAAAAACTAGTACAACATCTTACAAGTTTTAGAGCTGAACTTTGTGAAGATTGTAATAGAAGAATTGAAACAAACCCTATTAGAGTATTAGATTGTAAAAATGAAAAATGTCAAAATTTACTAAAAGATGCTCCAAAAATCACTTATAATTTATGTGATTCTTGTAACACAAATTTTGAAAAACTAAAAGAGATTTTAGATTTTAATGGTGTTGAGTATGAAGTTGATACTAATTTAGTAAGAGGTTTAGATTATTATTCTAAAACTGCATTTGAATTTGTAAGTGATGAAATTGGTTCACAAAGTGCAATTGCAGGTGGAGGAAGATACGATAGATTAGTAGAATTTTTAGGAGGAAGAGAAACTCCTGGTGTTGGTTTTGCAATAGGAATTGAAAGACTTTTAGAACTTGTAAAACAAGAAGAAAAAAATGAAGATATCTATTATGTTGGTGCATTAAGTGAAGATGCTTTAAACCAAGCAGTAAAAGTGGCAAATTTAAAAAGAAAAACAAATAAAACATATATAGAATATACTCCAAGAGGATTTGGTAAACATTTTAATCTTGCAGAAAAAAATGGTGCTAATATTGTGGTTTTAATTGGTGAAGATGAATTAAAATCTAATACGTTGTATGTTAAAAATATCACAACACAAGAAGAGAAAAAAATAAATATTGAGGAATTGTAAAGTTGAATAATTTTGGTATAGATTTATGGAGTAATAATAATTTTTTTATTGAAGATGGTTTATTAAAAATCAATCATAAAAACAAACCATCATTAATCTCTTTAGTAAAAGAGATTCGAAAACAAAACTATAAAGGACCTTTGTTATTTAGGTTTCCACACCTTATTGAAAAACAAATAACAAGACTTTATAATACATATAATACTGCAATAAAAGAGAATGATTATCATGGAACATTTAATGCAGTTTTTCCTTTGAAAGTAAATCAATTCCCTACTTTCGTACACCCTTTAATTGAAGCTGGAGAAAAATTCAATTATGGTTTAGAAGCAGGAAGTAAAGCAGAATTAATAATTGCTATGACTTACAATAAAAAAGCACCAATTACTGTAAATGGGTTTAAAGATAAAGAGATGATTCATTTAGGTTTTATTGCTAAAAAAATGGGTCACAATATTACTTTAATTATTGAAGGTTTAAATGAACTTGAAACAATAGTTGAAGTATCAAAAGAAACAAACCTACCTTGCCCAAATATTGGACTTAGAGTTAGACTATTTAATAGTGGAAGTGGTGCATGGGCTAAATCTGGAGGAATTGATTCTAAATTTGGATTAAGTTCAACAGAAATTTTAGAAGCATATGAAGTATTAGAAGAGAATAATCTTTGTGAATGTTTAACAATGATTCACTTTCACATTGGTTCATCAATGAACAATATCAAACCTTTAAAAAATGCGCTAAAAGAATCAGGACATATTTACGCAGAATTAAAAAATCTTGGTGCAACAAAACTTAGCTCTATTAATATTGGTGGTGGTTTAGGAGTTGAATACTCTCAATACAAAAGAACAATAAACTACTCTTTAGAAGAGTTTGCAAATGATGTTGTTTTTACATTAAAAAATATTGCTAAACAAAAAAATGTTGAAGAGCCAAATATTTTCACAGAATCAGGAAGATTTATCTCTGCATCTAGTGCTGTATTAATTGCTCCTGTTTTAGAACTTTTCTCAGCTGAGTATGAAGCAGAACATTTAAGATTAAAAGAGGTAAATCCACCTTTAATTGAAGAGTTAAATGAATTATACAAAGATATGAAAAAGAAAAATGCATTAGAGTATATGCACGATAGTATCGACCATTTAGAATCACTTCTTAAACTTTTTGATTTAGGGTATATTGATTTAGAAGATAGATCAAATGCAGAGATTTTATCAAATCTAATTATCAAAAAAGCTATTTCCTTTTTAGAAGTAAATGCATATGAAGAGTTAAAAAGAATTGATAATAAAATTCAAGAGAAATATCTTTTAAACTTCTCTATATTCCAATCGCTTCCAGATTTATGGGGAATAAGTCAAGAGTTTCCAATTATGCCAATAACGCATCTTGATAAAAATCCAACAAGAAGTGCATCAATTTGGGATATTACTTGTGATAGTGATGGAGAGATAGGATTTAATCCAAATAAACCTCTATTTTTACATGATGTAGATTTAGATAAAGAAGAGTATTTCATCGGATTTTTCCAAGTGGGAGCATATCAAGATGTTTTAGGAATGAAACATAACTTATTTTCTCATCCAACAGAAGTAAATGTTACATTTGATGAAAATGAAGTAAAATTAGAACAAATTATTGAATCTCAAAAAATAATAGATATTCTTGATGATATTGATTATGATACAAATGAGATAAAAACAATTTTAAATAGTCAATTAGATGATGATATATATGAGATATTAGAAAAATACTTAAACGATAATTCATACTTAAAAACAACTTGGAGCTAATAATGATAGAAGAAAAGATAGAGAAAATATCACTTTGGAAATTAATAAAAGAGGACTTTTCTGTTCCTAAACAAAATGACCCTGCCCTAAACTCAATGTTAGAACTATTTTTTAACTACCCAGGAGTTTGGGCAATAATAAACTATAGAATAGCAAATAGTTTACATAAAAAAGGATTTAAAAGACTTTCAAGAATTATAAGTGGTATATCATCTTGTCTTACAAAAACAGACATTCATCCAGGTTGTCAAATAGGAAGAAGAGTCTTCATTGACCACGCAATTGGTGTGGTAATTGGAGAAACAACAATAGTAGAAGATGATGTACTTATTTATCAAGGAGTAACTTTAGGTGGAGTATCTTTAAATAAAGGTAAACGTCATCCTACTATAAAATCAAACTGCGTTATTGGAAGTGGTGCAAAGGTTTTAGGAAATATTACAATTGGCAAAAACTCTAGAATTGGAGCAAACTCTGTTGTTATTTGTGATGTTCCAAAAAATTCAACTGCAGTTGGAGTACCAGCAAAAATCATTAAAAGAGATGATAAAAAATGTAAATTATCTCACAATGATTTACCTGATATTAATAAAGAGATGTTTGATTATTTATTAAAAAGAGTTGCCGTACTTGAAAACGCAGTTAAATCTTATGATGGTATTGATTTAACAAATGAAGATAAAGAATTAGAAGATATATATCAAAGATTTATTAAAGCAATGAACTCTATAAAACAATGATAGAACTATCCCTATTAGGAGTTTTTACCGGATTTGTATCTGGTTTTTTTGGAGTGGGTGGAGGAATGATTCTTGTTCCTTTACTTATAGTTTTGGGCTACGAGATGAAAGAAGCAATTGCAATTTCTATTATGCAAATGGTTTTTAGTTCTATTTTTGGTAGCTTTTTAAATGCTAAAAAAAGTTTTGAAGTATTAAAAGATGGTATTTATATTGGTATAGGAGGACTTATTGGTGGTTCTTTTAGTGCAATAATCATCTCAAACTTCTCAAATCAATCCTTACAATACTTTTTTATGATTATAATAGTCTTATCAATTTTGAAAATATTTTTCTCACCTGCTGAACCTATAAAAGAAATCAAAGAACAAAATAGATTATTATTAGTATTAATTGGTTTTGTAGTAGGACTTTTTGCTATGAGTATAGGTGTTGGAGGTTCTGTTATGCTAACTCCAATATTAGTTGGATTTATGCATTATAGTATAAAAAAAGCTACTTCTTTAGGTCTATTTTTTGTAGTATTTTCATCAATATCAGGTTTTATTTCATTAAGCATACATGGAAAAATGCTTTTCTCACAAGGATTAGTAGTTGGTATTTGTTCTTTAATAGGTGTCTATTTTGGAATAAAAGTAAAAAATATGATACAAGCAACATCATATAAAAAATATATACTCTTATTAAATACTTCTGTATTAGTATTAATGGCTTCAAAAACATTATTCTAATAAAAGCTTTAACTAAAAGTTAAATTATTTAACTTACATATTTTATATATGTAGTTTCATCTTACTTTGGTATAATGAGGGTTTTCAAAAATTTAAGAAATATAGGTCAATAATAATGAAAGATTCAATTAAAATATATAATGCAAAAGAGAATAATCTAAAAAATATAAATCTTGAAATTCCAAAAAATAAATTAATAGTTTTTACAGGACTTTCTGGTTCTGGTAAGTCTACACTAGCATTTGATACACTTTATGCTGAGGGACAAAGAAGATATATAGAATCACTAAGTGCTTATGCTAGACAATTTTTAGATAAAGTAGGAAAACCTGATGTTGAAAGAATAGAAGGTTTAACTCCAGCAATTGCCATTGACCAAAAGACAACTTCAAAAAATCCACGTTCAACAGTTGGTACAATTACTGAAGTATATGATTATTTTAGACTTTTATATGCAAGAGTTGGTAAACAACACTGTCATAAATGTGGAAAACCAATCTCTCAAATGAGTTCTTCTGATGTAATTGAACAAGTATTATCTCTTCCAAATGAAGCAAAAACAATTATATTAGCACCACTAATTAATAGAAAAAAAGGAACTTTTGCTGATTTATTAGAAAGCTTAAGATCAAAAGGTTATGTAAGAGCTATTATTGATGGTGTTATGGTAAGACTTGATGAAGAAGTTGAACTAGAAAAAAATAAGATGCACACTATTAAAGTTGTAATAGATAGAGTTGTTATAAGAGAAGAGAATAGAGATAGAATTGCACAAGATGTTGAAAAAGGTCTAAAAGAGAGTTTTGGAGAGCTTGAAGTTGAAATAATGAACTTCAAAGAATTAGAATGCGAAAAACATATTCATTACTCTGAACATATGGCTTGTTTTGATTGTAAAATATCATTTGAACCACTTGAACCATTAAGTTTCTCTTTTAACTCACCAAAAGGTGCTTGCCCTTCTTGTGATGGATTAGGAATTAGATATGCACTTGATATGAAAAAAATCATAAATGAAGATTTAAGTTTAAAAGATGGTGCGATTAAAATAATATATGGATTTAATAAAGGTTACTATTTCAAAATGTTAACAGCTTATTGCGAAGCTGCAAATATAGATATGAATAAAACTTTTAGTGAATTAGAAGAGCACGAAAGAAAAGCAATTTTACATGGTGGAATAGAAGAAGCTGAATTTACGTGGAAAAGACACAAATTAAGAAGAAAATGGGAAGGTATTGTAACAATAGCTTACAATATGGTAAAAGATGAAAAAGACATGGCAGAATACATGACAGAAAAAACATGTGATTCTTGTAATGGAAATAGATTAAAGCCCTCTTCTCAAAGTGTATTTGTAGCTAATAAAACTATTTCAGATATTATAAACTTACCAATTGAAGATGCACATAAATTTTTCCAAGATGATAAAAACTTTGATTATTTAAATGACCAAGGGAAAATGATAGCCGCACCAATTTTAAAAGAGATTAGAGAAAGAATATTCTTTTTAGATGATGTTGGTTTAGGATATATTACTTTAGGAAGAGATGCTAGAACAATATCAGGTGGTGAAGCACAAAGAATTAGAGTTGCAAGTCAAATTGGTTCTGGTCTTACAGGAGTTATGTATGTACTTGATGAGCCTTCAATTGGTCTACATGAAAGAGATACTGCAAAACTGATAAAAACACTTAAAGCTTTACAAGAAAAAGGAAATACTGTTATTGTTGTTGAGCACGATAAAGAGACTATAAAAGAAGCAGATTTTATCGTAGATATTGGACCAAAAGCTGGAAAATATGGAGGTGAAATTGTATTTGCAGGAACTATGAAACAAATGTTAAGAGCAAATACATTAACAGCACAATATGTTTCTGGTAAAAAGCAAATATCTTATGTTTATAATAGACCTCAAGAAGAGTTTATAGAAATAAAAAATGTAAATATCAATAATATTAAAAACCTAGATGTAAAAATACCTCTTAAAAATTTAGTTGCAATTACAGGAGTAAGTGGTAGTGGTAAATCTTCACTTATTTTACAAACATTACTACCTGTTGCAAAAGAGCTTTTAAATCATGCAAAAAGAGTTAAAAAAGTTGATGGTGTTGAAATAAATGGATTAGAAAATCTTGATAAAGTAATCTACCTTGACCAAAGTCCAATAGGAAGAACACCAAGAAGTAATCCAGCAACATATACAGGATTGATGGATGAGATTAGAGTTCTTTTTACTAAAACAAAAGAAGCAAGTCTTAGAGGTTATAAAGTAGGAAGATTCTCATTTAATGTTAAAGGTGGAAGATGTGAAAAATGTCAAGGTGAAGGTGAAATAAAAATTGAGATGCACTTTTTACCAGATATTATGGTTAAGTGTGATGAGTGTGATGGTCAAAGATATAATAGACAAACACTTGAAATTCTTTACAAAGGTAAAAGTATCGCTGATGTTTTAAATATGAGTGTTGATGAAGCATTGGAATTTTTTGCAAAAGTTCCAAAAATTTATGCAAAACTAAAAACATTAAGTGATGTTGGTCTTGGATATATTACTTTAGGACAAAATGCAGTAACGCTAAGTGGTGGAGAAGCACAAAGAATTAAATTATCAAAAGAGTTAAGTAAAAAAGATACAGGAAATACTCTTTATGTACTTGATGAACCTACTACTGGATTACACTTTGCTGATGTAGATAGACTAACAAAAGTTTTACACCATTTAGTTGAAGTTGGAAATTCTGTACTTGTAATTGAGCATAACCTTGATATTATTAAAAACTCTGATTGGATTATAGATATTGGTCCAGAAGGTGGAAGTAAAGGTGGGAAAATAGTGTCAGAAGGTACACCACAAGAGCTTGCTAATACACATAAAAAAACTAAATCATATACTGGTTTTTATCTAGAAAAAGAGTTAAACGAACATAAAAAGTAGCAAAGATTCATTTCTTTGCTAAAACTTAACTATTACTTAAATTTTATACTAAGATTTTATTTTTTACTTTATCTAAGTTTATACTAAAAACATTCTTTATATAATAACACTATATTTAAAAAAAGGAAAATTTAATATGTCACAAAAAAAGAAGAGCATTCTATTAAATATAGGTGTTCAAATAATTATCGCAATGATAATAGGTGTTATTGTCGGGTTATTGATGAAAGAAGATGCATCAATGTTCGCACCACTTGGAACAATATTTATTCATTTAATTAAAATGCTTGTAGTTCCTTTGATTGCAATTTCTATTATAAGTGGAGCAGCAAGTATTGGTGGAACAAGTTCAGCAGGGAAAATAGGTGTCTCTACATTTGCATTTTTCTTAATTACTTCAGCTTTTGCAGTTGCCTTAGCTCTAGGAATGGGAGAATACTTTAAACCAGGTATTGGTGTTGATTTATCAAGTGTAAAACATATGTTCTCAAACGAATATGCTGATAAGGGCGGTATACCTGGATTTTTTGAAACAATTACTGGAATAATTCCAACAAATGTATTCCAATCACTAACAGATGCAAATATTTTACAAATTTTATTTTTCTGTCTATTTTTAGGAATTGCTATTTCAAGACTTGAAAAAGAAAAATCTGCTCCATTACTAAATGGATTAAATGCTCTTGTAGAAGCTTTTATTTGGATGATTAACATAGTTATGAAATTTGCTCCAATTGGTGTATTTGGTCTTATGGCAGATGCAATTGGTACATTTGGTTTTGATGTATTAAAACTAATAACTAATTTAGTTGTTGTATATATGATAGCAATACTTATTTTTGGATTTTTATTTTTCCCTGCATTAGTTAAATTATTCTCTTCAACAAGTCCTAAAAAATTCATCAGTGCTATGAAAAAACCACAAACAGTTGCACTTTCAACTGCTTCATCAATGGGAACACTTCCTGTTACAATGGAAGTTTGTGAAGATGAATTAAAAGTTTCAAAAAGTACATCATCTTTTGTTTTACCATTAGGTGCAACAATTAATATGAGTGGTAATGCAATTTATTATGGTCTTGTTGCAATATTTTTTGCTCAAGTATTTCATGTAGATTTAGGATTTCCTGAGTATGGTGCTATTATATTAACAGCAACAATTGGTGCTATTGGACAAGCAGGTGTTCCTGGTCCTTCATTCCTTGTTGTTGCTGTTTTATTAGCTGCAAATATTCCTATTGAAGGATTACCTTTATTATTTGCGCTTGATAGAATATTTGATATGACTAGAACAGCTTTAAATATTACTGGTGATGCAGCTTGTGCTGTAATCGTTGATGATAAATTTAATAAAGACAAAAACTAACATATCAAAATAATTTAAAGCTTTTTACTTAGTTATGTCTCACTTTGGGATGAACTAAGTATAAAAGCTTTTATTTTCATCATCTCTTCAGTGGGATACTGACTTTCTGACTGACCTCTTATTGCTTTGACATAAAAATCTTTTGAATTATTGTTGTAACCAAAATTTAAATTAGTCAAAGTAAATTCAATTGTATTAGATGTATCAACATCTTGTTTTTTAGCTTTTACCTCTTTTGATTCACTTATTTTAGAGAATTCTTCTTTTGAAACTACTTTTGAGTCTTTTCCTTCGACTACTTGTGAAGTTGCATTCGAAGGTTGAACTGTTTGAGCTTTATAGATTTGTTCACTAGAATAAGCTTCAAGTTTAGGCATTACACCATATTCCATAACAACCTCCTTTTCAAGAGTATTTCAATTCTTATATCTAATTATATAAAAATTTTATAATTAAAGTCAAATATTTATTGTTTAAAGTTTTTTTATGCTAATATACGTTGTATTTTTTTCAAAATATCAACTTTTAAATAATTAAGGAGTAATTATTGGAAGATAATTCCCAGAGGTGCAATATGATTACAGGTGACAAAAAATGGAAATATTAATTCTTCTATTTTTTCTTGTGATTGGTACGTCATTTTTATGTTCTGTTTTAGAATCTATTATTCTATCAACAACAATCTCATATATTTCAGTTATGGAGGATAAGAATCCAAGTACTGGGAAATTACTAAAAAAATTAAAATTAGATATTGATATTTCAATCGCTTCAATTTTAATAATAAATACGATAGCAAATACACTTGGTGCCACTGCCATTGGAGTTCAAGCACAAAATGTTTTTGAAGGAAACAGTGAATTAGTAATGTTAATCTCAATTGTTTTAACATTTATGATTCTATTTTTTGCGGAGATTATTCCAAAAACTATTGGTGCAGTTTACTGGAAAGAGTTAGCTCCTATTGCGGCAAGATTTATAAATATATTTGTATTTATAACATATCCAATAATATTAATAACACAATTTGTTACAAAGAAGATTTCAAAAAACTCTTCAAATTGCGATTCTTTTTCAAGAGAAGAGTTGATTCACTCTACTTTATTAAGTGAAGAAGAAGGTGTTATTGGTGATTTGGAATCTGATATTATAGAAAATACATTATCACTAAATGCTATAAAGATAAAAGATATTTTAACACCACGTTCTGTTGTTTATGCAGTACAAAAAGATACATTGATAAAAGATATATTAGAAGATAAAAGAACTTATAAATTTTCAAGGGTTCCTGTTTATGATGAATCTATTGATAATATTATAGGTGTTGTGTTAACGAAAAAACTTTTTAAACAAGCAATAAAAGATAAAAATGTACCTATTGAAAATATTATGACTTCAGTGTTTACACTAAATGAAAATATTCCAGTAGGAAAAGCATTAAGTAAATTTATTCAGAAAAAAGAGCATATGTTTATTGTTCTTGATAATTATGATCAAACAGAAGGTTTGGTTACATTAGAAGATTGTATCGAAACTCTATTAGGTTTAGAGATTATGGACGAACTTGATACAACTGCAGATATGAGAAGACTTGCATTAAATAAAATGAAAGCAAAAAGAAAAGAAAAAGAAAAAGAGAGTTAATTCTCTTTTTCTAAACTACAAAATAACTTAAAACTTTTTATCTACTTATTTTTATATATAATCATTAATTTAGAATAGTTATAATCACTTAAAAAAGGTATTTAATGTTAAATGAATTCATAAATAGTTTTAAAAGTATTACTCTATCTACTCTAGATGAAAACAACTTCCCTTTTAGTAGTTATGCTCCTTTTATAAAACATAACAAAAAATACTATGTTTATTTAAGCGATATGGCTAAACATGCAAACAATCTAAAAAACAATCCAAAAGTTTGTATCTTTTTTATTGAAGATGAGCAAAATTGCGAAAATATTTTTGCAAGAAAAAGAGTTACGATTCAAGCAACATCAAACATCATAAAAAGAGATACAAAAGAGTTTGAAAACGTATTAGATAAGTTTTTAAAATTAAATGAAGATACAGTAAAAGTAACAAGAAATATGTTAGATTTCAATCTTTTTGAATTAACTCCTATTTATGGTGAAGCTGTTTTTGGTTTTGGAAAAGCTTATAATATTGGTGGAGAAAACTTCGATAAATTAGTAACAAGAGATAATCTAAAAGGACATAGTAGTAAATAGTTTTATAATATTAACTTATTTATAAGTATTATATAATTATAATAAATTATTATACTTTTAACATAAGGATTAGTTATGAAATTATTGTTTTCAGTGATTGTTTCTTTTATTTTAGGTAGTCATTTATATGCAGAGAATATAAAAGGCTTAAATGTTTTAGTTACATCTGATGATTCACAAACACAAATGATGTCTATGGTTTTATCAATGATGAGTTTAAAACAAAAAAAAGAAGTAAATATTGTTCTTTGTTCAGCAGGTGGGAATTTAGCTCTTAAAAACTTCAAAGGTGAAATATTAAAGCCTATGAATAAAACACCTAAAATGATGCTACAAGCATTAATTAAAAAAGGTGCTAATGTAAAAGTTTGTCCTTTATTTTTACCAAATAAAAATATGAAAAAAAGTGACTTAATATCAAATGTTTTAGTTGCTAAACCAATGGAAGTAGCAAACTTTCTACTAAAAAGTGATTATAAAAATCTAACTTTTTAAAAGATTAGCTCCTTATGGAGCTAATCTATCTATTTGCCAGCTATTATCAACTAAAGTATATTGAAATCTATCGTGTAATCTATTTTTTGCACCTTGCCAAAACTCAATTTTTTCTGGTTTTATAATATATCCACCCCAAAAAGATGGAAAAGGAATTTCACCTTTTACAAACTTATTTTTTATTTCATTAAATTTTGCTTCTAATACACTTCTTGAACTAATAACTTCACTTTGATGAGAAACCCAAGCACCCATTTGGCTACCTTTTGGTCTTGATAAAAAATATTTTAATGATTTTGATGATGAGATTTTTGAAGCAGTTCCCTCTATTTTCACTTGTCTTTCTAATCCTAACCAAGCAAAATGTAATGCTACTTTTTCATTTTCTTCAATTTGTTTAGCTTTTATACTCTCATAATTTGAAAAAAATACAAATCCACTTTCATCAAAAAATTTCAATAAAACTGTTCTAATTGAAGGCATCATATCTTTTCCAACAGTTGCTAAACTCATTGCATTTGGTTCAATAAGTTTAGCATCCATTGCTTGTGAAAACCATGTCTCAAACTGTTTTATTGGATTATCATCTAAATCATTTCTTCGCAATCCATTATTTACATACTCTTCTCTCATAGAACTTAAATCCATGATATTTTCTCCTAAAGTAATTTTTCTATATCTTTTTCTAAACTTTTTGGTGTTGTTGAAGGAGAATATCTTTCAATAACTTTTCCATTTTTATCTACTAAGAACTTTGTAAAATTCCATTTTATAGCCTCTGTTCCTAATACTCCTGAAGCTTTTTCTTTCAAATATTTATACAATGGCTCTGTATCATCACCATTTACATCTATTTTAGAAAACATTGGAAACTTAACATCATAAGTTAAAGAACAAAATTCTTTTATCTCTTCGTTTGTTCCTGGCTCTTGATTCATAAATTGATTTGAAGGGAATCCCAACACTACAAAATCTTTAGATTTATACTTTTCATATAAATTTTCTAAACCTTCATATTGAGGTGTAAATCCACATTTGCTTGCTACATTTACTATTAATAAAACTTTATTTTTATACTCACTCATATTAATTGATTTGCCATCAATTGTTTTTACATCAAAATCATAAATCGTTTTCATATTATCTCCTATTAAATTAGATATTAGCAATAATAATACAACTAAAAATTTCATTATTTCCCCTCAAGTAATTTTTTTGTAGTCTCTTGTCTATATTTAAACATACTATCAATATCTTTATAAATTAAAAAATTTATTAAGTTTCCTAAAAAGCCAAAAGGAAGTTCATATCTTACCACATCTTTTAGTAAAACTCTATTTCCTCTTTTTTCAAAAATATGTTGATGTTCCCAATATTTAAAAATAGACTTTAAAGCAACATCAACCAAAATATTTGGCTTCTCTAATTTCTTTATTTTTACACTCCATTTTAATGGAATAAAGTTTTTTGTAACTTTAATATCCATTGTAGCACCCTCTTTTGGCACAAAGTCTTTATTTAGTAATTCTACTTTTATATTTGATGGAGTTATTTTTACTAAGTTATTTACATCTAAATGAAAATCAAAAATTTCATCCAGTGTTGTATCTATATAGATAGTTCTTGTATAAGTTTGCATAAATACTCCTTTTTATTTAGTATATCCATAAAAGAAGTATTTATATATATTTTTTTTGTAAGTTTATTTATATTTGATTGAATTTTTCTAATAAGCTAACTAATTTTAAATCTTTTGCAAGTGAATATGCACTATTTCCCAAAACATCTGGCTGATTAATATCTGCTCCATTTTTAAGAAGATAATTTATACTATGAATTTTATTATATAAGACTGCATAAATAAAAGCTGTCGCATTTATCTCATCTAAAAAATTTATAATATCTAATCCACAAGATTTAAGACACTTTAACATCTTTACATCATCATTATAAACAGCAAAATGAACTGCAAAAAGTGTAGGTGTTACATATAAGTTAATTCCATTTTTAATAAGAAGTTTAACTGCATCTACATTTTTATAATATATCGCCCAATAAAGTGCATTTCGTCCTTTATTATCTCTTATGTTTATATCTGCGTTTAAAGAGATAATAGCTTCAATATTCTCATTTAATGCAACAGATTCAAAAAGTACACACCATCCTCGTTCGTCTTGATAATTTACATCATGATTACTGAACATAAGGTTTCTGAAAGAAAAAAATTCGCTAAAACTGCTATCATTAATAAAAATATTTCTACTCATGTTTATTATCTCCTTAGTTAAACTTCTAGAATATTAGCAAAAGAAAACTTAAACTATATTGATAATCGTTATTAATATTATAAATTATTTCTATTTAATTTAAATTCATTTATATTATAATTCGCTCAAAGGATTATATTTGGAAGATAGTATATTAACTCAAAGAGAGTTTTGTTATAAATGTAATAGACCACAAAGTTCTTGTATGTGCAAATTTATTAATAGCTTTGATACAAATACAAAATTTGTGATATTAATGCACCCAAAAGAGCATAGAAAGACAAAAAATGGGACAGGTAAACTAACATCTTTACAACTTAAAAATAGTGAAATATTTGTAGGAATAGACTTTTCTAACCATAAAAAGATAAATGAATATATAAAAGAGTACAACTGTTTTGTTTTATATCCACATAAAGAAGCAATACAATTAAATTCTACTTCTTTAAAACAAAAAGATTGCAATAAAAAAATTTTACTTTTTATTATAGATTCAACTTGGCCTTGCTCTAAAAGAATGTTAAAATTAAGCACAAATCTAAATAGTTTAAAAAAAGTAAGTTTTATCTCAAATCAACTATCAAATTTCAAATTTAAAACACAACCAAGTGATTACTGTTTATCAACAATAGAATCAACAAAAACAATATTAGAACTTCTAAATCACCATAAAATAGAAAATATAGAGAAATCTAAACTTGATACTTTTTTACTTCCTTTTGAAAAATTGGTAGAGTATCAAATAACATGTAGTCATAAAAGTGAAGTAAGATATAAATCTCCTACTATTTAAATCTTACTAAAAACTCTTTTATTTCCTCTTTCATTGTATTTTTATAGCCATTTACAGAAGTAAACAAGAAAAACAAAGATTGAATCATAAAGAAATAAAATTCATTTGAGTACCCTACAAATACATATAATAAATCAGCTAAAAAGAATAGTATAAAAGCATAAGATCTTATTATATGATTTCTACTTGATAATAAAAAATTACCAATAATAGCCATAGTTGCTGCACTACTATCTAAAATTAGTACTTCAAAATGTATAGAAGAGATTGATTTAAAATATAATGAGCCTAATAATATTAGAAAATAAATGATTGAAATAATAAGTACAATTTTAAAATCTCTTTTTGGATTATCTGATTTTTTAACTATTCCTAAAAAAGCTCCAGCATAAAAGAAGCATAATTGAACTAACATAGGAATTTTTCCCTCAAATAAAAAGAATGCTAATAAAGATAAATTCGCACATAAAAAACTTATAAAGGCAAAATATAAAGGTCTTTGATTTTCTTTTGTGCTTAAAGACATCAAAAATGCCCCAAGAATAGAAAATATTGCACCAAGTGCTTCAAGTATTAGCATAAAAACTCCAAATTTTTGGCGTATTATATTCTAATAAACATTACTACTTGATTACAACGAAGTGATATAATTTTCTGATAGTTTTTTACTTATTGCATTAATATTTTTGACAAGAAGTCTATGTTCAGGTTTAAAGATTTTTGTAATAAATTTAGTCTCTTTATTAGTAAATCCTTCTGGATCTTTTGTTTCTATATTTAACTTATCATTTGTAAGAGCAATTCTTTTTAACTTATGGTCAGATTGTCTTGCATAATAAACAATTTCAAATTTTTTCTGATTTATTTTTTCTATTGAAACAATTACTTTATTATCTTTTACTTTTTCAGTATATGAAGGAACTAAAACTTTAAAATCTTTTAAATATACAAAACCAATATACAACTTTGTAAAAACATCAAAATATAAAGATAGTTTTTTGGATTTAAAAAAGCTCAAATCAACAGCATGAGTTTTATGTGCTCTACTCTTTTCTAAAATCCACTCTAAAGTTTGAAAATAAGAGAACTTTTTATAATTTACAGTTACTGCTTCAATATATTTTTTATCACTATAAGTTTTAAGTGGTTCATTTATATGTTTTTTTAAAATTAATTCTTTTAATATTTGGTCATCATCGAACTCTTTTGTAATCCAAATAGTACAATAATCAGGAAATCTACTAATTCCTGTCGAACCTTCAGTTAGAACGATTAATGCTTTTATATTAAAACTAGGAAAAAGAATCTTTAGAAGTGCAGATTTTTTAAATAATCTTTTGTTTAAATTTGCAGTTTTTTTAGATTTACTCATCTCTACAAAATAAAGGCTATCTTTTGTAAAGAATAGCGCATCAAACTCACTTATATCTTTATAAACAGACTTATAAACAATTTGAGCACCTTTATCTATAAGTAATCCATTCTTTTTAAAAATATTGTTTTTATTTTGGTGAGGACCTTTTAATATAAATCTTTTTACTTCCTCTTTATCTTGAACATATCTTAATAGATGTTCATAAATAATATTTTCAAAAATCTCACCTTTAAAACTATGATATTGTAAATCCTCTTTACAATTCTCTTTTAAATTACCTTCATTGTCATAAAGTTTTTTTAAATATCTATTATCAAAGTTATAATGAAAAAGATTTGTACGAATGTTTGTTAAGTCTAAGTTTTTTATCTCATCTGTAATTATAAATTCTTGCAATTGTCTATTTTAGTATATAAATACTACTCTTCCCTATTGTATTTTAGTAGATTATACCCAAAGAGAAAACTATTGTAAAGTAAAAAGTGGTGAAAAAAGAGAAAAAAAGAAAAAGAGGACAAAAATCCTCTTTTTTATATGTAGAATTAGAATGCTTCTACAATAGCACCTTTATATTTTGTTCTTATAAAGTTTTTGATTTCGTCTGAGTTAATTGCTTTATCTAAAGCTTTAATATATGCTTTATCTTCATTACCTTTTTTAACAGCAATAATATTTACATATGGAGAATCTTTTGACTCTATTGCTAATGCATCTTTTAAAGGGTTAAGATTTGCTAATAAAGCATAGTTAGTATTAATAACTGCTGCTGTAACTTCATCTAAAACTCTTGGTAATTGTGGAGCATCTAACTCATCAATTTTTAAGTTTTTAGGATTATCTAAAATATCTTTTGCAGTTTTAAGCTCAACATCTTTGAAAGTTAATAAACCTTCTCTTTGTAAAATATCTAAAGCTCTACTCTCATTTGTTGGGTCATTTGGTACAGCAATTGTATCACCCTCTTTAATTTCAGTTAAAGATTTAATTTTATGAGAATAAACTCCCATTGGCTCTAAATGAACTTTTGCAGTTGCAACTAAATGAGTATTTTTATTTTTATTGAATTCTTCCATATAAGGAACATGTTGGAAGAAGTTTGCATCTAATTCACCCTCTTCTACTGCAATATTTGGAGTTACATAATCTGTAAATTCAACAATTTCTAAAGTATAACCCTCTTTTGCTAATATTTTTTTTACTTCTTGTAAAATTTCAGCATGAGGAACTGGAGTAGCTCCAACTTTAATAACTTTTTTTTCTTGTGGTTTTTGCTTTTCATTATCTGAACAAGCACCTAAAAATAGTGCAACAAGTGCAACTAAAACTAGTTTGAAAATGTTTTTCATTTTTATCCTTTCTATTTTTTTGTAATTTTATATAAATAATCACCTAAGCTTTGGAAAAACTGTACTAAAACAATTAAAATCAATACAGTATAAAGCATAATATCGGTTTGAAATCGATAATAACCAAATTTTATGGCTACATCACCAAGACCTCCACCTCCAACAGCACCAGCCATTGCAGAGAAACCAATAACAGTAATCAATGTTAAAGTTATGGCTGAAATAATACCAGGTAATGCTTCAACAAACATTATTTTAAATACAATTTGAAAATTTCCAGCACCAAATGATTTTGCTGCTTCTATTACGCCTGCATCTACTTCTTTTAAAGCACTCTCAATTAATCTTGCAATGAAAGGTGCAGCTCCAATTGTTAAAGGAACAATAGCAGCAGTAGTTCCTATACTTTTACCTACAATCATCTTTGTCACAGGAAATAAAACAATCATTAAAATAATAAAAGGAAAAGACCTTAAAGTATTTATAACAACATCTAAAACTCTATATAATTGTACATTTGGTGTCAGACCATCTTTTTGAGTCATAATCAAAACAATTGCTGTAAGAATTCCTATAACAACAGCAATAAATGTCGAAACTAAACTCATATACAAAGTTTCCCAAATTGCAGGAAGTAAAATATCTATCATTATAAAATCTCCCAGTTAATATCTTTAGTTTTTAAATAATCACAAACTAACTGTTTTTGACTATCTTCAATATTAATTACAATATTTCCTATAATATGAGTATTTATCTCTTCTAGTTTTCCCCAAACAATATTAAAATCAATATCAAGTTCTCTTGCCATTGATGTAATTAATGATTGGTGAGCACTATCTTTAGGAAAATATATTTTAATATTTACACCCTCATTTGGAACAACTTCATCTTCACCTAAAAAGTGTTTCATTTTTTCGTCAGGTTGTAAAAACAAATCTTCTGTAACATCAAGTCCAATGATATTACCAAACTCTAAAAGTAAAGCTTTTTGTGCAATTTGTTTTACTACTTCCATTTCATGAGTTACTAAAATAATTGTAATATTTAACTCTTGATTAATCTTTTTTAAAAGATTTAAAATTGAAGTTGTAGTATTTGGGTCAAGTGCTGAAGTAGCCTCATCACTTAGTAAAATATCTGGGTCTAAAGTTAAAGCTCTTGCTATTGCAACTCTTTGTTTTTGTCCACCACTTAGCTCTTTTGGAAAAGAATTTGCTTTGTTTGACAAACCAACTAAGTGTAATAAATCATCTACTTTTTTCTTTATAGTAGAATCATCATAACCCCAAATTTCCATAGGTAAAGCCACATTTTCAAATACTGTTTTTCTTTGAAGTAAAGAAAAGTGTTGAAATATCATACCTATTTTTTTTCTAAACTCATTTAACTGTTTTTTCTTTAAGTTTTTTACTTCATGATTATTTACAACTAATGAGCCTTCTTGATATTCTTCAAGTCCATTTATGCATCTTAATAGAGTAGATTTACCTGCACCACTATGTCCAACAATTGCAAAGATATCACCTTTATCAATAGTTAAATTGATATTATTTAAAACCTTTACATCACCATAGTATTTATTCAGATTTTTAATTTCGACCAATAGTAAACCTTATAATATTTTTAAGTTTGTATAATATAAAAATAGTACTAATAAACCTATTAAATGAAACTTTTTGATAAATTTCTTACTACTATTTTATTTAAAATGATTTTACTATATAAAATATAGTAAAAATCATTTATTATTTTTGTTACTGTTTTTGTTTTCTTAATTTTCTTATATTTTGTAGCATCAAAATAGAAACAATAAATGCCACACAGAAAAAACCTGCAAAAACATAAAGTGTTTGAGAATAACTTCCTGTTACATCTTTAACATTTGAGATAATTAAAGGACCAACTAATCCAGCTGCTGCCCATGCAGTTAAAATATATCCATGAATTGCACCTAACTCTTTAGTTCCAAAGATATCTCCAATATAAGCAGGAATTGAAGCAAAACCTCCACCATAACAACTCATTATAAAGTATAAAATAACTTGGAAAAGTAAAAGTTCTTTTATATTTGGTAAAGCATAAAAAGCTATTGCTTGAGTTACAAAAAATATAACATAAACAACAGGTCTAGTTAAAAAATCTGAAATACTTGCCCAAAAAATTCTACCTGCACCATTAAAAACTCCCATTAGTCCAACAGCTGCAGCTGCTGCTAGTGCACTCATTCCCATAATTTCTTGTAATAGAGGTGAAGCTACTCCAATTATTGCTATTCCACAAGTAATATTTAAAAATAGCATAATCCATAAGCCATAAAATCTTGGTGTTCTTACTGCTTCATCTAATCCCATACTTGATAAATCTTCTTTGATTTTCTTTTTGCCAGATTCTAATTTTTTCTTAAATTTTTTAGGCATATAACCCTCTTTTGGCTTTTGTAAATACATTGCAGAAACAAACATAATTACAAAATATACTGCACCTAAAATAAAAAATGTATTTGAAATACCAACAGAACCAATTAAAAGTTTAATTGCAGGTCCAGAAATTGCAGATGCAAATCCAAATCCCATAATAGCTAATCCAGTTGCCATTCCTCTTTTATCTGGAAACCACTTTACTAAAGTAGATACAGGTGAGATATATCCGATTCCTAATCCACATCCACCTAATACACCATAAAAAAAGTAAAGTAAAAGTTTTGATTCCATTAAGATTGCAAGACCAGAACCAGCAGTTCCAATTCCAAATGCAAATGCAGCAATTGTAGCAGAAACTCTTGGACCATTTTTCTCTACAAATTTTCCCATTAAAGCAGCTGATAGACCTAAGAAAAATATTGCAATACTAAATGCAATAGTAACATCAGTCAAATCCCAATTCATCTGTTTTTGAATAGGTGTAACATATACACTCCATGCATAAACAGAGCCTATACATATATGCACACCAACAGCAGCAAGCGCCATTAGCCAACGATTTTTTTTCATCTAATTCCCCATGTGTGTAGTTGTACAGGGATTTTAGCATAAGATTAATAAAATGAAATATCTAAAAAATTTAAGTTTTATATTTAAAGTAAGTTAAAGTATATTTTATAACTCCTTGAAAAAAGGAGTTATAAATATTTACTCTTTTGAAGCACAACTAGCAGTAAAAATTACGTCAGTTGAAGAGTTAAGTGCAGTTTCTAATGAGTCTTGAACAACTCCAATTACAAATCCAATTGCTACAACTTGTAAAGCAACATCATTTGAAATACCAAACAGTGAACAAGCTAAAGGAATTAATAATAAAGAACCACCAGCAACACCAGAAGCACCACAAGCTGCAAGTGCAGAAACAATACTTAATAAAAGTGCAGTTGGTAAATCAACTGGAATTTGTAAAGTATGAACAGCAGCTAAAGTTAACACTGTAATAGTTACAGCTGCACCTGCCATATTTGTAGTTGCACCTAAAGGAATAGATACAGAATAAGTATTTTCATCTAAATTTAATTTTTTACATAAATTCATATTTACAGGGATATTTGCAGCACTACTTCTTGTGAAAAATGCAGTTACAGCACTCTCTTTAATACAAGTAAAAATTAAAGGGAAAGGGTTTGATTTTGTTTTTATAAATACAATAATAGGATTAATGATAAATGCGATAAAAAGCATAGTTCCAACTAATAAAAGTAAAATTCTTCCGTAACTAAATAGTGCATCGAAACCAGTTTTTGCAAATGTGTTTGCAACCAAACCAAAGATACCAAAAGGAGCAAGTCTAATAATAAATTGAACAATTTTTGTAATTCCTGTTGAGATATCAAAAAATACATTTTTTGTGTCTTCATTACTATAGTGCATGGCTACACCAATTGCGATAGCCCAAACTAAAATTCCTATGAAGTTTCCAGTTTGTAAAGCATGGATTGGATTGTCAACCATATTAAATAAAACAGATTTTAAAACTGAAATAACGCTATCAGGTGGTGTTGTTACAACATTTGCAGCATCAGGTAAAACTAATGCAATTGGAAAAATAAAACTTGCAACAACTGCTGTTAATGCAGCTAAGAACGTACCAATTAAATATAAAATAATTATAGGTTTAATTTTAGTTTGTACACCCATCTCTTTTGTTGCGATTGCTGTAGATACTAAAACAAAAACTAAAATAGGCGCTATTGCTTTTAAAGCACCAACAAAAAGTGTCCCTAAAATAGAAACAGCATTTGCAAAATCTTTTGATACATATCCTGCTAATACACCTAATACAATTCCAATCAGAATTTGTAATACTAAATTACCGTTAAAAAACTTGTAAGCTAAACTATCTTTACGCATAATAATCCTATTCTGAATATAAATAATTTTTATTTATATATGATTTTTTCAAGGCAAGAAGTATATCAAATTTTTATTTTAATTCTAGAATCAAAACGTTTTTTATCCATTTTTATTACATTTTTTAATAAAAATGACATATTTACAACAAAAATCAAATGAAATCATAATGTAACTTTTAAAATATATAATTTTTAAAAGATTAAAAAAGGAGGTTATTATGTTAAAAGCTAGTTTATCATTTATAGCAATAAGTATAATGTTTACAATTAGTGCAGTTTCAACTCTTATTAAAGAGTATATATTTTCTTCAAATGCAAAAATAGCTTCATAAGTGCTATGAAGCTATTATAAAATCAATCTAATCTTTGAAATATCATATTTTTCAGACTTCTTTCATCATCACTTGAAGGAAAGTTTTCCAAGTTATCAACTCTTTTTATATATTTGAACTCTTTTGCAAACTCAGAAAATAAATTTTTAATAAAATTTGTATTAAGTTCTGGAGCATTTAAAGCACTCAAAACAACACAATCATCAGTTGATAAAGATACTAATCTTTTTATTATCTTTTCATAATCTTTTGTTGCTGCAAAACTACCTTTTTGAAAAGATGGAGGATCAATAATAATTAAATCATATGGTCCTAATTTTTTTATTTTACTCCAAGACTTTAAAATATTATGAGGCAAAAATTTCACTTTTTTAGTATCTAGTTTATTTATTAGATGATTTTGTCTTCCTGTTGAGAGTGCATTTTTCGCCATATCAATATTTACAACCTCTTTTGCACCACCTGCAACTGCACAAACACTAAAAGAGCAAGTATAAGAAAAAAGATTTAATACTTTTTTATCTTTTGCATTTTCATATACAAACTCTCTTCCTTTTTTCATATCTGCAAAAAAGCCAATATTTTTATTAGAAAAATTCAATTGGTACTTTAAGCCATTTTCAATTGCAAAAACAGAAGAGTTAAATTCACCTTCTAAAACAATATTTTCATTTTCATATCTTTTTTGAAGAACTAACACTTTAAAGTTATACTCTTTATAAATATTTCTTAAAAAAACAATAACCTCATCTTCAATACTTTTTTCTTGTTTTTCAAATATTGTTGCAAAAAGTACCTCATCAATAGAATCAATTGTTAAGAAATTATAGCAGTTATAAAAATTACCTCTTCCATGAAAAACTCTTTTAAACTCTTCTGTTTTATCTTCTAAATTATTTTTAACAATTTTTGTTAATAACTCAATCAATTTATACCTTTATATTTGTGAATCAAATTCAAACTTTTTAATATCTACAACTTCATACTCAAATAGTTTATCATTTATAAAAAGTTCAATTTCATCATCAATTGATTTTCCAAGAAGTTTACGTCCTAAAGGTGATTTATTTGATATAAAATTATATTTTGGATTTGTTTCATATGTTCCAACAATAGTAAACTCTTTTTGCTCTTCTAATTCTAAATCAAATAGAGTTACTCTACTTCCAAAGTTAACTTTATTATGAGGAATTTCATCTATATTTATAACATTACTATTTTTTATGATTTTATCAAGAAATCTAAGTCTTTTATCAATATTTCGTATTTGTTCTTTTGCACTTATATATTCAGCATTTTCACTTCTATCACCAAATTGTGCAGCTATCTCTTTTTCTTTTACCCAATGTGGTTTTTCAACTTTTAATAGATGATTAAATTCATCTACAAATTTTCTAAAGCCATGTTCTGTAATTAATTCTTTCATAAAAAGAATTATATCTAATTTGAGTAAAATTGTATTTATATTAGAAAAGTAAGTAAAAGAGTAAAAAGATATCTCTTTTACTCTTTTTTATTATGAAGGTTGTTTAAAAATAGTTAAATCAGGAGCTTTTTTTGTATATTTTTCAATATTAACTAATGCAGTATTTGAACTATTACCATTTGCTAATTTTGAAGTCGGAATATCTTTTGTCAAGATATTTGCAGAACCATTTATACATAAACTATTTTTTTCTGCTTTATTTAAAGGATTATACCAAGCACCTTCTTGAACTCTAACAATTCCTTTTTTCAAGTTATCAGTTACAATTGCACCTGTTAAAATCTCTCCTCTTTCATTAAATACTCTTACAATATCACCAGATTTAATACCTTTTGCTTTTGCATCTTGAGTATTAATCCATATTGGCTCTCTATTTGATACTGCATACTCTTTTCTTAAAGAAGTATTATTTAATTGAGAGTGTAATCTATGATGAGGATGAGGAGTAATTAAAGCAAATTCTGCTTTTTTATTTTTCATTCCTACCCATTCAGCAGGTTCAAACCATGTAGGATGTGATTTACAATCATCATAATTCATTTTTTCAATTGTTTTTGAATATATCTCAATTTTACCAGATGGAGTTCCAAGTGGATTTAAAATAGGGTCTTCTCTAAAATCAGCATATCTAACATATTGTGTATTTTCAAATGGTGTTTCAAAAGTTACAGGTTTATTTGCTTTCCAAAATTCTTTAAATGTAGGAATTTTTAAATTCATTTTTACTGATTGCTCATAAGCTTGGTTATAAAACTCTTCAATCCATTGCATTTCTGTTTTATTTTGAGTAAATTTATCAAATACTTTAAACTCTTTTGCTAAATCACTAAAAATTTGATAATCATCTTTTGCTTCATACTCTTTTTTAACTGCTTGTTTCATAGGAACAATATTTAAATTAGAGTAATCACCAGTCATTGTAATATCATTTCTTTCATAACTTGTAGTTGTAGGCATTACAATATCTGCCATTCTTGCAGTTGGTGTCCAGTATAATTCATTTACTACAATTGTTCTTGGTTTTTTCCATGCTTTTATTAATGTATTTATATCTTGATGATGTGAAAATGGATTTCCACCAACCCAATATATAAAATCAATATCTGGATAAGTTATCTTTTTACCATTGAAATCCAACTGTTTTCCAGGATTTAATAAAGCTTCAGATATTCTAGCTACTGGAAAGGCATATTTTGCTGCATTTTCTAGCCATGAAGAGCCACCAGTATATTTATTTGAAGTTTCTACATTTGAAGTCATTCCTCCAATTATTGCACCTTTTGTTGTAGGAACTCCACCATTTGAATAATGATAAGATAGACCAAATCCTCCTCCAGGAAGTCCAATTTGACCTAATACACTTGCTAATGTTACTAACATCCAGTGAGGTTGCTCACCATGATGAGCTCTTTGCATTCCCCAACCTGACATAAGCATAGTTCTATTATCGTAGAATAAATTTGCTAACTCTTTAATAGTTTTTTCATCAACTCCACAAATTTTAGAAGCCCATGCTGCATCTTTTACAACTTTGTCCTCTTTTCCATATATATACTCTTTAAATTTATCAAAGCCTTGCGTATATTCACTTAAAAAAGACTCATCATATTTTTTAGCTTCAAGTAAAGTATGAACCATTGCCATCATCATAGCAACGTCAGTATTTGGATTTACAGAAACCCATCTTGCATTTAAGTACTCACAAGTCTCTGTTTTGTAAGGGTCTATACAAATAATTTTCTTACCTGATTTTTTTAACTCTTCAAAATATTTAAATCCATTTTCATCTGTTGAACTCCACGCAATTTTTAATGTTGTTAGAGGATTTGCACCCCAAATAACTACAACTTTTGAGTGCTCTAATACAACAGGCCATGATGTTTGTTGTTCATAAACTTCTATTGTACCAAGTACGTGAGGCATAATAACTTGTGATGCTCCAGTAGAATAATCACCAACAGTTCCAACAAATCCACCAGTTGCAGTCATAAATCTGTGAAGCAGTACTCTTGCATTATGCATATTTCCACTACTTTTCCATCCATAACTACCTGCAAAAACACCTTTTGCACCTTTTTCTTTTCTTGTTTTTTTAAGCTCTTTTGCGATTAATTTTATAGCTTTTTCATAAGGAACTCTAACCCATTGGTCATTTCCTCTTAGATTTGGTTTTGGATTATCTGGATTATCTAAATAAGACTTTCTTACCATTGGATATTTTATTCTATCTTTAGCATAAATCAAATCATCTGTATAAGTTTGTAAAGAGTTTTTTATATCTGAAGTTTTTTGATAAGGTTCTGATTTTATTACTTTTGAATTTTTAATTGTTAGTTTTAACATCCCCCAGTGTGCTGCTGTTAAAACTTCACCATTTTTAACTAATGATGTAGAAAAACTTGATATTGTATTTGCAAGAAGTTCACCTCTTTTTGTCATACTATCTAAAAAAGGAACTGCTGTAAAAAGTGCCGCTATTTTTATAAAATTTCTTCTTTCTTGATTTATATTTTTCATATTATTCACCTTTCATATCTTTTGCATGTTTTTGTAAATATTGAGTTACTAAGTATCTATCCATTTTAGGAATTGCTGTTCTATTAACCATCGCTTTGAACATACTTGGCCATTGATTTGCTGTAAATTCTCCTACTGGATGAGCAGGATGACAAATTGCGCAGTTATTTTTAAATAATTGTTGAGCTTTTGAGTATAAAGAGTCTAAATCTTTTGTAAGGTTATTATCTTTTGTGTAAGCTGTTAGAGTAACTTTAGACCAATTTACACCACTTAAATTTTTTTTAGTAGATAATATTTTTATGTCAAAGTTTGCACTTTTACTAAGTCCTGCAACTAATATTCTTTTCTCTTTTACAAAATATATAGCATTAGGAACACCCTCTTTCATATATCCTTGAACTTCTATTTTTATTTTGTCATTATTTCTTTCCAAAATTGTTATTTTTGAAGTAGGAAGAAGTCTTCCTTTTACTGAACTACTTGTAGAATTTTCATATAGATTTTTTACACTACTAGTATACATAGTTTCACTAGCAAATAATGATACACTAAAAAACAATACCATTAAAAATAATTTTTTTCTCATATGTCTCCTTTACTTTCTATATTTAAATAGATTATAAGAGAAATAAAAGTTTAAATAATTGGAAAATTGTGGCAAAAAAATGGCAAAGAAAAATTTATTTTACTTTTACTGTAAATAAAGCTCCTTCTTTTGTATTTTTTACACTTACAAATCCTTGCATATTATCTTCAATAATTGTTTTTGTCATATAAAGTCCAATTCCTGTACCTTGTTTTGCATGTTTTGTTGTAAAATATGGTTCAAAAATCATATCTATATCTTTTAAGTTTACTCCTTTTGCATTATCACTTATTTTTATTACTGTGAATTTTTTTCCTACTTTTATACTAATTTTAATAAAGGGGTTTTCTATTTTTCTTGAAACTAGTGCATCTTGTGCATTTGAAATAATATTTAATATTGCGTGTGAAAATTCATTTGAATATCCATAAATAATATTATCTTCTTGTACATCAAAAATCAGCTTTATTCTACTATTTTGTAATGATGCATTTATAATTGCAATAGCTTTTTTGCATGATTCTAATACAGAAAAATTATCTTTTGCTTTTGTAGGTTTAAAAAAGTTTTGAAAATCATTGATAGTATTTGACATATGCTGAGTTATTGTATTACAACTTTCAATACTTTCTAAAAGATACTCTTTTTTCAAATCACTATATTTATTTATAGTTTCAAGTTCCATTAAAATAGCATTTATCTCACCTAAAGGTTGTCGCCATTGATGTGCTATATTTCCTATCATCTCTCCCATTGCAGCAAGTTTTGATTGTTGCATCATAAGTTTTTCTTGATTTGTTCTATGTTTTATCTCTTTTTGAATTTGATTTTCTAAACTATCAATAACCTCATTCATTACATTTTTTAAAGTATTTAGCTCTTTGGATTTACCCTCTTTTTTTACTCTTTTCCCTAAACAACCTTGTTTTAAATTATTTAATGTAACAGTTGCTTCTTTTATAAGTTCATAATCATCATGTAAATTATCTTTAATTTGCTTTACTTTTTCATTTATTGCATCGCTCATTAAACCTAACTCATCATTACTTTTTATATCAATATTTAAAGTTTGTTTATAATCTGTTGGATTTTTTAGATAGTCAAAGAAATTACTTAAGCCTTTTTGTACACTCTCAATATCCCTTACTAATTTCATAATAACAGTAAGGTCAAGTAATAAGCCAATAAGCCCAATAGTTAACACTCCAAATATTAAATATATATTATTTCTATCAATACTTTTTTTAAACTTTATAATATTTTTTTCTGAACTATTTAATTTTTGTGTTTGTACTTTTTTTAAATCATCAATTAATATATAAAACTTCTTTCTTTCTATTGTTGAAGTATTTAAAAAAGCATCTTCATTTTGCCCTTTTAGTGAATAATCTCTAGTTTGTAAAGCTATTTTTTTATAATCATTCCAATATCTTTTATTTATATTTATTTTTACTGAAAATTTTTCATCTAAACTATTTATCATTGGAATTATTTTTTTATCTATTTGTTTTTTATACTTTTCATTAGGAGAAATAACTAAAGATAAAATCATCTCTCTTAATGTAAATAAATCTTCTATATAAAACGCTTGTATCTTTTGAGTATCTTGAAAGTTAACAATTATACTTTTTGAATTTTCTAAACTGTATTGATTTATCTTAAAAGCCAACCAAGTAATAAAAAAAAGTGAGATTAAAATACTTATTCCTAAAATTAAGAACTTCTGTCTAATTTTTAGATTTTTCATTTGAAACCTTAGTATTAAACTATCTTATGAAACTTTGTACCCTACGCCAGATAGATTTACTATAAAATCTTTTGGAAGTTTTTTTCTTAGGTTTCTAACTAAAGAACGCAAGGCATTATCTGTCATCACAACATCTTGCCAAACTTCATTTTGCAACTCTTCATAAGAAGTTATATTATTTATATTTTTAAAAAGTAACTCCAAAAATAAAATCTCTTTTTTTGTGAGGGCTATTAGATTTTTATTATGTATTAAAATCTTTTGATTCCAGTCATATTCATAGCCATTTGGCAGTTGTTTGTGAGTTATTTTAAAGTTTGAAACAGAATCTAAACTGTACTCTAATGCTTCAATTAATTTTTCTAAACTAATAGGTTTTACTAAATATTTTTCAATATGCATATCAATTAGTTCTAATAAATACTTTTCAGTTGTATAAGCAGTTTGAACAATAATACAAATATTTTTATTATGTTCTCTTATTTTTTTTATAAATTCTACCCCATCCATATCTGGCATATGTAAATCAGTAATAATTATATCAGCACAAAAAGTTTTTAATACTTCAATTGCTTCTACACCATTTGAAGCCTCTTTAACATTTGCTACGATATATTTCAAAGTAGACACAGTTTTCTGTCTTATGATATCTTCATCTTCAACAAATAAAATATTTAATTCTTTTAAAGTGATATTTGACACAGTAATTCTTTCATAAAATAATAAATTATTAGAATATATATTACCTAATAATTTATTAATTATAAAATTTTTTTATTATTTTTCTTTATTATAAAAAATAACTAATAGTTAAGTAATTTAAAGTTACTATCTTTAAAACAATCTAAGGAATCAAATGGCAAACAACAGTAAAATAAATGAAATTTATGAAAAAATCAAGCAATTAGAAGAAGAATTAAAACAAGAGTATGAAAAAAACAAAGAGAGTTTTCATTTTAAAAAAGCTTTTAATAAATTCCAATTTGATACTGAATATATAAATGAATATAAAAGTAAAGTTATTAACTCGTTCAAATATTTATGGAGAGAAAGAGTTGGAATCATTTTAACTATTCCAATTATATGGTCAGTACTTATACCTGCATTTTTATTAGATATATTTGTTACACTATATCAAAATATTTGTTTTCCTATATATAGAATTCCTAAAGTTATTAGAAAAGAGTATATAATCATAGATAGATATAATCTTTTTTATTTAAATAAAGTACAACAAGTAAATTGTTTATATTGTGAGTATTTTAATGGTCTTATGGGATATGTAAGAGAAGTTGCTGGACGAACAGAACAGTATTGGTGTCCAATAAAACATGCAGAAAAAATGCATGATAACCACTCAAGATATAATAAATTTTTTGATTATGGTGATGCAAAATCATATCAAGAAAACCTAGAGAAAGTAAGAGAAGATTTTGAAGATATAAAAAAGGAAAAATAGATGAATTTAAGATTTAATTTAGAAGATATTTCTCAATTAATAATTGGAGCATTTGCACTTTGCGTTCCTATTTGCTTCTCACAAGAAGCTTGGAATATTGCTGAAACATTGCCTACTTTAAATCTTATTTTATTAGCATTATTAACTATATTTTTTCTTAGTTTTTATGTTTATGGAAGTATTTTCCAATCAAATATAAAATCAAGAGTTTTTGTATTTTTATTTAGAATTATAATTGCCTATATAATTACTATGTTAGTTGTAGCACTTACACTTTTTGCTCTACATAAACTTCCAGTATTAACTGATTTTTTATTATCTATAAAAAGAGTAATTGTAATTTCTATGCCTGCATCAATTGGTGCAATAATAGTTGATGGCTTAGATAAGGAGTAAACTCCTTAATCTAATGCCTCTTGTACTTTTTCACAAATAGTTACATCTTTAAATATATTAGCTTTATCTAAAGCCTCTATTTTTTTAATATGTCTTTTTTTCAAAACCAAAGATATATCTACACCTAAATCTTTTAGTTTTAAAATCAACTCTTCTAAAGTAAAAATTGCAGAAATATCCATAAAAGGAACATTTGTACAATTTATAACTAGTTTTTTTGTATCTAAAAGTTTATTTATCTCTTCTTCAAAAAATGAAGCAGAACCAAAGAAAAAAGCTCCATTAATATCTAATACACGAACTTCACTATTCTCTTCATTTAGATTGTTATTCTCTTTATTTTTTTCCAATGAAATTTTTAGATTTGCTTCTTTTGATATTCTATAAACTATCAATAAAGAAGCAAGAGTTATTCCAACTCCAACAGCCATAATTAAATCAACAAAAACAGTTAAAAGAAAAACTATAACCATTACAATCATATCATTTCTAGGAGCAAATTTTACAACTTTTAAAAATTTATAGTCTAATATATCTAAACCTACTTTCATTAAAATTCCAGCTAATACAGCAAGGGGAATTTTTGAAGCAATAGGAGCTAAAAATAGTACGATTAATAGTAAAACAACTGCATGAATTATTCCTGAAAGTTTTGTTCTACCACCACTTTTTACATTTACTACTGTTCTCATAGTAGCACCTGCTCCTGGAATACCACCGATTAGTGATACTAAAGTATTACCAATTCCCTGACCTATTAACTCTTTATTTGAATTATGTTTTGTTTTTGTAATAGAATCAGCAACTAAAGATGTCAACAATGTATCAATAGTTCCTAATAATGCCAATGTAATAGCTAATATTATAATATTTTTACTATTTGCAAAATCAAAACTTGGCAATGAAAAGTTTGGCAAAGAAGTAGGAATTTCGCCAATTGTTTTAATATCAAAACCAAGAACAACACTTACAATAGTCATTGAAGTCAATGCTAATAATGCAGGAGGAACTATATTTGCTATTTTTTTAGGAGTTCCTAACATTATCAGTAAAGTAAGTGCAGATAATAATAATGCCTTATAATTAATGTTTGAAAATGTATCACTAAGATGAGATATAGTTCCCATTACAGAACTTTGAGTATCCACTCCAACAAAAGGGTTTATTTGTAGAATTATTATGATTATTCCAATTCCACTCATAAAACCTGATATAACAGGATAAGGAATATATCTTACGAACTTTCCAATTTTTAAAACACCAAATAATATTTGAAATATACCTGCAAGAAAAACTACGCACATTACTGCTTTTAAATCATTATGAAATACAGTAATTGTACTTGCCATTACAACAGTCATCGGCCCTGTTGGACCAGAAATTTGAGAATCAGTTCCACCAAATAAAGAAGCAAAGAATCCTAATACTATTGCTCCATAAAGTCCAGCAACTGCTCCTGCTCCACTTGCAACACCAAAAGCTAAGGCTAAAGGCAGTGCAATAATAGCAGCTGTAAGACCACCAAAAAAGTCACCTTTTAAATTTGACAATTATTCACTCCTTTTATAATTTACCTAAAAGATAAAAATAAGTTCAACTTATTTATCTTTGCGTGAAGTGTACTCCTTTTTTCCTTATAGTATATTTTTTTCTTTGTTATATATCTGTCACTAAACAGCCTATATTTCGACACTTTATTTTTATACTTAATCCAGATTTTAGAATCATCAATCAAAACATAAACTACTCTTTTTTGTTTAAATTTTAGAAATCTATTTTTTCTTTTTTCAAAAGTTAGATTTATTTTGTATTGATTATTTCCAATAAGTAAAATATCACTTTTTTTTAGTTTATATTTTCCATCAATAACATTTCCCAAAGCATCTACTTTTAAAGTTGCTTTTTCTATTGTAAATGGTGCAGAATTATTAAAATTCTCAATATCATCTAATGAAAAAGAACTACTCTTAGCAAAAAGTAAACCTGAAATAAAAAATATCAATATAAAAACTTTTTTCATTGTATTTCCTTTTTTATTTGATACAATGATTTTAAAAGATTTTTGTGGAAGAATCGTTTATTTTATAAAGGATTAGAAAATGAAAACATTTGATTTAATTATAATAGGTGCGGGAAGAGGAAGTAATCTTGCAGCAAAAGCAGCTAAACTTGGAAAAAAAGTTGCAATTATAGAAAAAGATAAGCTAGGTGGAACTTGTCCAAATAGAGGTTGTGTACCTTCTAAACTTCTTATTGGCTATGCAAATAAAATAAGAGAAATAAAATCATCAAAAAAACACTATATAAAATCATTTATTGATAATATTGATGTAGAAAAAATCTTTGAAGATACTAATAATTATATTGATTCAATAGAAGATATCTACCAAAATAAATTCAATGAAAATGTGACTGTTTATAAAGGTGAAGCTTCATTTGTAAAAAATAAAATCATAAAGATAAATGATGAAGAAATAACTGCTGAGAATATAGTAATATCAACAGGTACAAGACCAGCTAAACCTTTAATAGATAGTGCATGGACAAGTGATGATATATTTCCTTTAAAAGAGATTCCTCAATCTATTACGATTGTTGGAGCTGGATTTATTGCTTGTGAATTAGCAAATTTCTTTGATGCAATAGAAGTAAAAACAGTTCAATTAGTAAGAGGTGAAACGCTACTTGAAAATGAAGATAAAGATATTCAAGATATTTTCAAAAAAGAGTATACCAAAAATGTAGATGTAAGATTTAATTCATCAATAAAAGAAGCAAAAAAAGTAAATGATTATTTTCAAATAGAGCTTGAAGATGGAACAAATATAGAAACACAAGCACTTTTATATGCAATAGGAAGAGTTTCAAATGCAGATACATTATCTTTAGAAAATACAGATATACAACTTACAAAAAGAGGTTTTATAAAAAGAGATGAGTTTTTTGAAACAGATGTAAAAGGTGTTTATGTAGTAGGTGATGCAAGTGGAGAAAATATGCTTCAACATGCAGCTGCTTATGAAGTAAATCATTTAAGTAAAATACTTTTGGAAGATAAAATCAAACCTCTAAAATTCAAATATATGCCTCATGCAGTATTTTCTCATCCAGAAATTGCAAGTGTAGGATTAACAGAACAAAAAGCAAAAGAGTTAAATCTAAATTATGTCGTTTCAATTACAAACTGGAAAGCAAGTGCAAAAGCACAATCATTAAAACTAGATTACCCAAGAACTAAATTCATCTTAAATCCATACACATATGAAATATTAGGATGCCATTTAATCGGTTTTGAAAGTGCAACAATAATTCATCAAGTATTAGCAATAATGCATATTGACAATGATATAAGACATTTAAAAGATATGTTGTATATTCATCCTGCATTAAGTGAAGTTTTATTGCCAGCAGCTGTAAATGCAGTAAAGGTTATAGAAGAGTATAAAAAGTCACAAGAAGTGTGACTTTTTATCTAATTAATTATTTTGCAAGATTTTGAGCTACAAAATCCCAGTTAACTAATTTCCAGAAATTTTCTAAATATGCTGGTCTTGCGTTTCTACAGTCAATGTAATATGCATGTTCCCAAACATCACAAGTTAATAAAGGAGTTAAACCTTCAGTAATTGGTGTTGCAGCATTTGGAGTAGAAATAATACTTAATTTTCCACTTGCATCTTTTACTAACCAAGCCCAACCTGAACCAAAGTGTCCAACAGCTTTATTTGTAAATTCTGTTTTAAATTCTTCAACTGAACCAAAATTTTCAACTAATGCAGCTTCTAATTCAGAAGAAACAGTTGTTTCATTTGGAGTTAAACTATTCCAGAAGAAATCATGATTGAAAACTTGAGCAGCATTATTAAAAACCCCACCTTCTGAATCTTTTATTATATCTACTAATGTTGAGTCTTCGTGCTTTGTACCTGCAATTAATTCATTTAATTTGTTTACATATGTTTGATGGTGTTTACCATAATGAAATTCTAAAGTCTCTTTAGACATTAAAGGTGCTAAAGCATCTAGGCTATAAGGTAAAGTCATTAATTCATGTTTCATTTTTAATCCTTTGTTAATTTTGTTTTCATATTTTGAGAATACTACTAAAAGCTTAAAAGAATTATTATACATAAAAACTAATTTTTATTTTAAGACAATTTTTGTCCTCTTTAGAATTTACTTTTATCTATATAGATGAAGAATTTTTCCTTTATAAGGATGGTCTAAATAATCAGCAGTTGTTTTTTTAGATATTGAAGTAAATCCATACGAGGCCATTTTTTTACAAAAAGTATTATGATTTCCTCTAACAGGGTCGATGATTATAATTTCGCAGTTTTTCTTACTATATAAATTTATAAAAGAAGACAATAAATCTACATGAGTTCTTTCATACAAGACATCACTACCGATAATAAGATCAAACTTCTCTACTACTGGCTTATTATTATGCCAATCTGCTTGAAAATATTCAATTTTGTGTTCACTATTTAATAAACTATTATATTTTAAAAATTTTCCAACTTCTGGATGATAATCAGTTGCAGTTATATTTGCATCTCTTTCATTTAAAACTAAACTTGCAAGACCAAGTCCACAACCAAGTTCTAAAATACGTTTGTTTTTAATATTGTAAGTTGCCATTATATGTGCTAATACTTTAGAAGAATCCCAAAGTACACCAAATATTGGCCATTGTGCAGAGGAAATACCCATTTTTTTGGCTATACCATATTTATCAGAAAATTGCTGATTATCTTTTAACATAGTTAAATGAATATCAAAATTTTCAACTTCGACGGTTTCATATTTGACTTTATAATTATCATGTATAAACATAAAATACCTTAATATAATTAATTGAAATAATATAATGATGGTATTAGGAAGTAGATTTTACTTAAGTTATTAGGCAGAATTTATTTGATAAAAACCAATTTTCAATTTTTAGTTGTTTTTTTCATTCTACCTAAGTTATTTTAAAAGTTCCTTTCTTAGCATATTTCTTGAATATTTATCAACTAAAGAAAATATTTTATCAATATCATCTTTTCTTTCACTTTTTTTATGTCCTTTTACTTTTATGATTTCAAAGTCATATTTTTCATATAATAAAAAAAACTCTTTATATAACTCTTTATTTTTTACAATTTTTCCTGTCTTTGTTAGATAATTATTTGATTGTAATTTATCTTTTCTACTTAATAAAGATAAAATATTTTGACAATCAGTATATACTATAAACTTATCTTTTAAATTAATATCTTTTAGTGCCCATATAAAAGTTTGTAACTCTAATTTTGTAGAAGAAGTATCTTCAAATAGTTTTGACTTGATTTTTGTTGTATCACAATGATTAATATCATCACAAAATAAATAAGAACCAAAACCAATCTTTTTTTGAGGATTTACGCTTCCATCTACAAATATACTATAAATTTTTTCCATTAAAAATTATAACATTAATACTATAAACCTAACTTGCTCATAGAAAATATAAATTTAATTCTTTTTGTCAAGAAAAAATAAGTAAACTTATATAAAATAAGAAAAATACAAAAGGTAAATAATGAAATTTGATAAATTATATAAAGGTAAATTAATAAAAAGATACAAAAGATTTTTGGCAGATATAAAGTTGGATAATGATGAGATTATTACAGCACATGTACCAAATAGTGGAGCGATGACATCTTGTATTGAAGAGAACTGTCCTGTATGGGTAAGCTTTCATGATAATCCAAAAAGAAAATTAAAATATACATTAGAACTTACAAAAATGGGTGAAAACTTAATATGTACAAATACAGGTGTTGCTAATAAAATAGCAATTGAAGCAATAAAAAATGGAACAATAAAAGAACTTCAAGGTTACGATAGTTTAAAACCAGAACAAAAATATGGACAAAATAGCAGAATTGATATATTACTTGAAAATAATGACAGTGATAAAAAATGCTATGTTGAGATAAAAAGTGTAAGTTTAAAACTAGAAGATTCACTTGCCTTTCCAGATGCAGTAACAACAAGAGGTACAAAACATTTAAATGAACTAAGAGATATGGCAAGACAAGGTCATAGAGCAGTAATGTTATATGTAATTCAAAGAACTGATGATGAAAACTTTAGACTTGCAAAAGAGATAGATACTAAATATTATGAAACATTTCAAGAAGTAATAAAAGAAAATGTTGAAGTTTTAGTATATCAATCTTCAATAAATCTAGAAGAGATATTTATAAGTAAAAGTAAAGAAATAAAATAATTTATTCTTATAATATTTTCTTAAAGTTATATAACTTATAATTATATAAAATCTATTAAGGAAACTTATATGAATAAATTTGATAAAATTAGAAGTTTTTGCAGACCTGTTAGAATTTTAATTGGTATAGCTCTTATAATTGCAGGATTTGTAACAGGGATTGCTTGGTTTTATTTAGGAATTATTCCTTTAGTAATAGGACTTACAAATTTTTGTCCTCTTTGTATGATTACTAAAAAGTGTAGTATTTGATAGAACTAAAGTTTTTCTTTAGTTCTGTCTTAAAATAGTTTTGTTTTTACCTGTTCCTTTGGCTTCATAAAGACCTTTATCTGCGTCTTTTAAGAAGTCATCAATAGTAATAAATTCATCTTTATAAAAAGAGATTCCAGAGCTTATTGTAAGTTTTATCTCTTCGTTATTATCTGTATTGATTGTAAGATTTTCTATAAGAACTCTGATGTCATCAATATTTTTAATAACATCATCTTTATTTTCATATACTCCAATCATAGCAAACTCTTCACCACCTATTCTACCAAGAAATGAATTATCTAACTTTTTATTCATTATATTTAATGCTGTTTGTTTTATTACGATATCTCCTATATGATGTCCATATTTGTCATTTATCATTTTAAAATTATCAATATCTATCATAACTGCATATAAATTTTTATTTGTTTCAAATAGGTGGTCGCCCTCTTCAAAAAACTTTCTTCTATTTAAAGTGTTTGTCATAGTATCATAAGAAGAGATATATTCTAAATTTGAAATAAGATTTTTAATCTTTAATTGTGTTTTTACTCTTACTAATAACTCTTTGGGTTTAAATGGTTTTGTAACATAATCAATTCCACCTACTTCAAATGCTTTTTCAATAGAGTCTTCATCTGTTCTTGCAGTAATAAAAATAACTGGAATATTTTTTGTTTTTTTATTCTCTTTTAATTTTCTACAAAGGTCAAATCCATCAACATCTGGCATCACAATATCAAGTAAAATCAAATCAGGAGTATTCTCTTCAATTATCTCAAAAGCAGTATTTGCATCTATTGCTCCAAATACATCATATTCATCACCTAATAAATCAACTAATATCTCAATATTTAAACTATTATCATCTATTACCAGAATTTTTTTGTTCATCTTCTCTCCCTAATAATTTCACAAGATTTTTAAAATCAAATTTTTTCAAATATTCTTGTATTTTTTCAAGTTTTAAACTATCCTCTTTACTTAAATTATAACTTGACAACTCTTCTACTATTGGTTTACACTTTTTCATAAGTTTCGTTTCTGAGGCTTGTTTTAATTTATTAAAAAGTTCATCTTTTTTTTCTATACTTATATCTATTTTATTTTCACTTTTTTTATTAATTTGTATTATTTTTGCAATATCATTTAATACATTATCTAACTCTTCAGATATTTTTATAACTAGCGTATCTAAAGGCTCATTTAAACTATTTACACATAATGTATTTAATCTTATTGCTCCAATATTTAAACTAACACCTTTTAATGTATGAATAACAATATCTTTTTGTTTTTCTATTTTATTTTCAATTGAAAAGTTTTTATATTCATTATAAAACTTCTCTAAAATATTTAAATATAAAGTCGTATTATTATTTAATAAACCTAGTGCTTTTGAAGTATCTAAATGCTTTGATTTAAAGATATTTATACTACATGATTTATTCTCTTTTTTTTCAAAAAATTTGTCAATATCCTCTTTTTTTGAAACATACTTTAGGATAATTTTATATAACTCATCTACAATTATTGGTTTATCTAAATGAGCAGTAAATTTTGCTTTTTTTGTTTTTTTCTTATCTTCAACCATTGCATTTGCAGTTAATGCAATAATTGGTATTTCACTATCTTTCATTCGTAAAAGCTTTGTAGCTTCCAATCCATCCATTACTGGCATTTGAATATCCATCAAAATAAGCTCATATTTTGCTCTATTTTTTAAATAAAAGTCAATTCCTTCTTGGCCATTTTGAGCTATATCTACCATGATTCCTGTATCTTCAAATAACCCTAAAACAATCTCTTGATTTATTTTATTATCTTCAACAAGTAAAATAGATGAACCTTTTAGGGATAGAAGTTGTTGTTTTAGATTTAAAGAATCTATTTTTTTTACTTCTTTTTTCTTTTTTGTTAGTGCAACTGTAATTACTTCACTAACTTTTAAAGGATTTAAAGGTTTTTTTATAAAAGCAGATACGCCAAGTCTATTTGTATCTTTATATATAAAATCTTTAGAAAAACTATTCGTCATAAGAATAACTGTTGATAAATCTACAACATTTCCAATTTTCATTATACTTTCTGTTATATCAATTTTAGGAATATCCCAATCCAATAAAATCAAATCATACTTATTTTCAAGTAAATGCACTTTTATATTATCTAAGCTATTTAAGTATGTAGATTCTATATTTAGATTTTCTAATAAATTTTGTATTGATTTACACCAAGAGATATTATCTTCAATAATCAGTACTTTTTTATTTTCAAAATTTTCATATAAATTATTTTGTTCTACTTCTTCTAATGGAATTTCAAAGAAAAACCTACTTCCCTCATCTTTTATAGAGATTAGCTCTATTTTTCCATTCATTAGTTTAACTAACTCTTTTGAGATATTAAGTCCTAATCCTGTTCCACCATATTTTCTTGTTGTGCTTCCATCAGCTTGAGAAAAAGCTTTAAATAGTTTTTGTTGTTCCTCTTTTGATAATCCAATTCCAGTATCAACAACTTCAAATCTATATTTTTTATCTTCTGTTTTCAATATATTTATTGATATTTCACCATAATTTGTAAACTTAACAGCATTTGATAATAAATTTGTCAAAATTTGTGAGATTCGTAAAGAATCTCCATAAAGTTGATTGTTTATATCTTTTGAATAATTTACAATAATATCAAGATTTTTTTCATAAGCTCTATACTCAACTAAAGATAGGCAGTTATCAACCAATGAGAATAAATCAAATTGTGTTTTAACAATAGATAATTGTCTTGCTTCTATTTTTGACAAATCTAATATATCATTGATTATACTTAATAGTGATTTTGCACTATTATCTATTTTTTCTAAATAACCTCTTTGTTTATCATCTAAATTTGTTTGTAATACCAAATGAGACATTCCAATAATTCCATTCATTGGTGTTCTAATTTCATGACTCATATTTGCTAAAAATTCAGATTTTGCTTTTGTTGAGAACTCTGCTTTCTCTTTTTCTTTTTCTAATTTATAAGAAAACTCTTTTTTCTCTGTAATATCTCTAATAACTGTATGAATAATGTCTTCATAATTTATAGAAATTACAGTAAGCACAACTTCAATCCAAATTAACTCGCCGTCTGATTTTACACTTTGCCACTCAAATCTATTTGAACCATTTTCAAAAGTCTCTTTTAGTAATCTATTTGATTTTATTTTAGAGTTTTCATTATCAGGTTGAAAGTTGGGAGATAGACTTTCTGGTGTTTTACCTATTATTTCACTTTTAGTATAACCTAAAATTTTTGTTGCAGAAGTATTACAATTTACAATTGTAGTACCTCTTATTAAAAGTATTCCATCTGAACTTTTCTCAAAAAGATTTTCATATATTCTCTTACTCTCTTCTAACTCTTTTGTTCTTTCATAAACTTTCTTTTCCAAACTCTCATTTAATAGTTTAAGGTCAGTATGACTTTGCTCAAGTTTTTGAGACATCCACATAAAAGTATTTGATAAAATTCCTATCTCATCATTTGTTTTAATTTTTGTAAGTTTTTTATACTCTTGCAGATTTCCTTTTGCAATTTTTCTTGCTATTTTAGTTAATAAAATAATTGGATATATAAGTTTACTAGACCAAATATAACCTAAAGCCGCAAATATTAAAGTGATAAAAACAGAAGACATAATCGAATCTTGTATTGAAACTTTAACTCTTTTTTCCATTTGCTCTTTTGCTAACTTCATCTCTTCTTGAATCTGTTTTAAAGAGTAAACTATATTTAAAGTTCCCCATTTGTGAATATTTTTTATTGGTGCAGATATTAAAATAGAGTTATGCTCTTCATCCAAATCAAACATATCTACACTTTTTTCAAGTAAAATACCTTCATTAAAAACAACTGTGTTTTCATCTTTTATTAGTGTTACACCTGAAACATTTTCTCTTTTTTCAATACTATTTAAAACTTCATAAACTTTATTAAAATTTTTTGCAGCTATATAATTTTCTATATCTACTTTAGTATATTTTATAGTATAAATTGCATTTTCTTTTAAATTATTTTTTATTAAGTCAACTCTTTTCTCTAATTCAGAATTAAAGATTTGTTTTTGTGCTTGAATATTATTGTAAGTAAATAAAGAGATGATAACTAAGCCTATTGACAAAATTGCTAAAATGAACTTATTTTCAAAACTCATTTTTCCCCTTTATTTATATTTTAGTGTATTAATATAATATTCTACCTTAACAATAGTGTCAATAGTGTTTTTAACTGTATATTTATTATTTTTTTATACAAACTGCTACATAAGGTTGCAGCTATATTGAAAAATCATTTAGTTTATTATTTATTACTTTTTTGACACTTATTGTTTCATAGCTTTTTTTGTTTTATTTGTAGCTTGTGCTTCATGGGGATTTTCAGGCCAATAATGTTTTTTATATTTTCCTCGAAGCTCTTTTCTAACTTCTTCATATGAATTCTTCCAAAAACTTTCTAAATCATAAGTAATTTGAATAGGACGTAAAGCAGGAGATAATAACTCAATTTGTAATGCAATTTTATTATTTAAGATTTTTATGGTGTCATAAGTTCCAAATATCTCTTGTATTTTTATACTTAATTTTGGCACTTCTATATTTGAATAATCTATTTTTATTTTTGAACCACTTGGTGCTGAAAAATATGTAGGTGCTAACTCATCAAGTTTTTGTTGCTGTTGCCAAGATAGTCTACTAAGAAGTATCAAATACAAATCTAAATTTTTCAACTCATCAATAGATTTAATATCTGACAAATATATACGTAACCACTCATCTAAATTATCTAATAACTCTTTTTCTTCAAAAGAAGGAAAATCTAGCTTTTTATCATGATAAGTTATAAACTCTACTCTTTGTTTTAATAATAGAGCTTTTTTATCCCAATTAAAAAGTGATAAGCCCTCTTCTTTAATAACTTCAAGTATTAAAGTTATCAAATTATTTTCATCAATTTTGCAAGGAATACTCTCTAATTCTAAGTTTAAAAATGTTTTAATTTGCTTTGATTGAAGTTTATTATTTTTCTTATCGTAAGCTACTTTTTGCTCTTTTTTTATATATGTAGAAAAATATTTATAAATGTGCTTTTGATTGATTTTCAATGCACTTGAAATAAAAGAGTCTTTTGAATTTGTATTTATATTAACTGCTACTAAAAACTCTTCATTAAATAATAGATTATCTTTATGTAGTTTTGCTCCTTTTTTATTACTTAGCTTATATTTTATATCGTTTACTTCTCTTATTTTAGCTAATCTATCTGGATATGCAAAAAGTGCAATAACACCAAGTAATTCATAAGAAAATGGCCTTTTATTAATATTTTCAATGGCTTTTAACTTATTTAAATATTGATTTGCTTCTTTGATTATATTTGTATTTTTTTGCTTTTCATAACAATCTATAAAAAATGAAAAGATATCATTGTTTAAACTATTTTGATTAAAAATTGAAGCTAATATTGAAGCTTCATGTGCAAAGCCTAACTCATTTGCTTTTAAAATCATATAAGCAAATCTTGGATGAATTCCTAAACTTATAGCTTTTAATCCAAAAGAGGTGATTTTATAATTTTCATCTATCATATCTAAGTTTACTAATAACTCTTTTGCATCTAAAATAGCTATTTCATCAGGTCTATCTAGCCATTTCAAATCATCAAAACTATCAACTTGCCATAAAGATAGCTCTAATAAAGTTTGCGTTAAATCTGCTCTTAAAATCTCAGGTTTTAGTGTTTCATCTAAGATTTTTGATTCGTGCCATAATTTATAACAACTACCATTTTCTAATCTACCTGCACGTCCTTGTCTTTGAATAGAAGCCTCTTTAGAGACAAAATTTAAATCTAAATGGTTTAATCCTGTTGAACTATCATATCTTGCAACTTTTTCTAATCCAGAATCAATTACAACATTTACATCTTCTATTGTTAAAGATGTTTGAGCAACATTTGTAGCAAGTATAATTTTTCTTTTTTCATGTTTAGAAATTGCTAAGTCTTGAAGCTTCTTATCAAGATTTGAATATAAAGGCAAGACTAAAATATCTTCACTTACTTTTAGACTGTTTTTTACTTCTATTATCTGCTTTTGACCAGCTAAAAATACTAAAATATTTTTATTTGTATCTTGTTTCAAAGCCTTATAAATTGTATCAATAACTAAACTTACATCTTCATACTTTGGTTGTCTTATATCTTTGGGTAAATAGATATTTTTTACATCATAACTTTTTGCAATTGAAGTAATAACAGAAGCATTTAAAAACTTTGATAACTTTTGACTATTTAGTGTAGCTGACATTATTAAAAGCTTTAAATCTTCTCTTAAAAACTCTTGTATTTGCAAAGAAAAAGCCAAAGCTAAATCAGTATGAATACTTCTTTCATGAAACTCATCAAAGATTATCAGCCCAATATCATCAATACTTTGATTTGATTGTATTTTTCTTATTAATACAGCTTCTGTTACAACTAATATTTTTGTTTTATTTGAAAAGCAACTATCAAGTTTAACTTGATATCCGACAGTTTGTCCTAGCTGTTCATTTAGATTTTTGGCAAGTTGCATTGCTACTACTCTTGCTGCAATTCTTCTTGGTTCTAAAACTATAATTTTTTTATTAGTTAAATACTCTTCATTTAGTAATTCATTTGGTACAACTGTACTTTTCCCTGCTCCTGTTGTAGCTTGTAAAATAACAGTTTTTTCTTCTTTTAGTTTTGATTTTAGTTCGTCTAAGACTTCATATATTGGTAGATTATTCATTGGTATAATTATACTTAAAAAATCTTTTAGCTACTATTTGCATTTATAAAAGGATTTTATTATGGCACAAGCAACAGCAAGACATATTTTAGTAAATACTGAAAAACTAGCAAAAAAGATAAAAAAAGAGATAACAAACAAAGAGATAAACTTTGAAAAAGCTGCTAAAAAATTCTCAAAATGTCCATCAGGGAAAAAAGGTGGAGAACTAGGAATGTTCAAAAAAGGTGATATGGTTAAAGAATTTGATGAAGTTGTTTTTACTAAGGATTTAAATAAAGTTCATGGACCTATAAAAACTGAGTTTGGATTTCATCTAATTGAAATAACAGGAAGAATATAAACTCTTCTTGTTATTGTGCTAGTGTTAAAGCTGAAGATAATATCTCTTTAGAAACACTGTCTGTTATCAAGTCTTTCCAATAAGCTTTTCTATCTTCTACCTCATCAACAAATTGTAATTGCATTTTTATATCAAAAAATTCATCATTCATAATTTTTTCATGATAAGTATCATAAACCTTGTCACTATTAGTTAAATCTGTATTATTATCAACAAAATCTCTAAGAGAGTGTAAAAAAGCATTAACTTTTATGTTGTCTTCATAAATTTGTTCAAAATCTTCATCAACATAAAAATTAGTAATAAGTTTAACCATCACATTTAATACATTTTCTACGTTAATATCTAACTGTAACTCTTCTAACTTTGAAGCCATTTCATCTTTATCAAAACATGTCTCTTTTACCAATGTACCTAATGCCATTTGATAATAGATTTGATATTTTGATATAGAATCAACCAAACCTTCTTTTTGAAATTTTTCTTTTATTAATTGTTCTTTTTCCATTTGAATATTTTATTTAATTAATTGTTTTTTTTAGCTTATAACATTTAAAAGTTTTTTTATTATCCTAATAATTACGATATAATGAAAATAAAAGTGAAATTTTGTTTAAATACAAAAAAAGAAAAGGGGTGATTAAAATATTTCCAAATCTAAAAAAAATCAAAATAGCTGTATATGCTATGTTTCTAACAAATAAATATGGATTAAAACTTAAAAAAGCAAAAAGTTCTCAAGAAAGAATAGATTTAAGGCTAGAGTATTCTTTAAAATTATTAAATAAATTAAATATTAATATAAATGTATTAAATAAAGAACAAATTCCAAAAATAGGACAATATCTTCTTATTTCAAATCATAGAAGTATAATCGATCCTTTGATAATCGAAATCGCATTACAACATAGTGCTATAAATGGTTTTTGGGTTGCAAAAAAAGAACTATATAATTCACTTTTTTTTGGAAGTTTTACAAGAAATGCGGGGTGTATTTTAATAGATAGAGAATCAAACAATATGTCTGAATTTTTCAAAAGAACAAAAGAAGTTGTAAAAGAAGGACACTCTATTTATATTTTTCCAGAAGGAACAAGAAATACAACAAATGAGAAACTAAGTGGTTTTAAAGATGGTTCAAAATTAATTGCTTTAAAAAATAGATTAGATATTTTACCAGTATTTATAAAAGACAATGCAGATGAAGTACTAAAAAAAGCTATTAATGAAGGAACAAAGGACTTGACAATCAATGTACAAATTGGAGAGCCAATAAGTTATAGAGATAAAGAGTCTTTAAAAACTAGATATAAAGAGCAGTTTAATTTATAAACTACTCTTTATACTTTTGTATTCATCCACTCTTCTATTTGTTTACTAAAATTAATAGGGTCTTCTAAAGGAATATTATGACTTATTCCCTCTCTACTATTAATAGTTATATTATCTAATTGCATCTGTTTTAATACTTTTATTGCATCGTGATTTAAAAGTCTATCACCTGTACTAAAATAGTAATGAATAGGAACATCCAAAGCTTTTATATCATCAAATAAATCTTTTCTATATATTGTTGAGCCTAGTTGATTTATAAAAATCTCTTCACCCAAATCTTCATACATTATTTGAACTAATTCAACTAACTCTTTATCCTCTTTGTTTTCAAGTAAAGATGAAGCTTTTCGTTCACCTAATAATGCAAAACCATTTTTTTTAATACTATTAATTTTATCTGTTCTTCTGTATATTTCTAAGTTATTTGTCTTTGTAGGAGTTCCTGCAAGATTAAAAAGCCTTTTTACTCTGTTTGGATACATTACTGTAAAATAAGTTGCGATATAACTACCAAGAGAAAAACCTAAAATATTAACTTTTTCTTCTTCTAAAGTTCTATCTAAAATAGTATTTATTTCATCATAATCTTGCGTATTTGGTATATTTATATGAACAAACTCAAACTTATTTTCAAGCAAAGGAATAAACCTTTGCCATAATCTTTCATCTGTCATCAGTCCAGGTATTAAATATATTTTTTCTTTCATATCTCATCTTTAAATATTTTTTCTAAAATATCATATTTATTCTAAAAAATGACAATAACTAAACATAAAAACTCTCAAAATGCATTATAAATAATCTATAATAATATAAATTATATATTAGGAGAATTATGAATTCATTTTTAAATGAAGAGTTAAAAAACTATACTTATATTATTATTGGTTCTATTTTACTAGCACTATCTGTTAGTATATTTTTCTCACCAAATAAACTTCTTACAGGAGGAACAGCTGGTTTTGCACTTTTGCTTCATTATATTACGCCACTTAGTATTGGTAGTTTAATAATATTAATAAATATTCCACTTTTACTTATAGGTATTAAATACTTAGGTAAGATGTTTGCCATTAGAACAATAATTACTCTTATTTTAATTTCAATTTTTGTAGATTACTTTGATAAAGTTCTTGACATCCCTGCATTAGTCCATGACTCAGCACTTAGTGCAATTTTTGGAGGTATTTTAATAGGAATTGGAATTACCTTAGTTATAAAAGCAGATTCAAGTGCAGGAGGTTCTACTATTATAGCTAGAATAGTAAGTATAAAAACAGAGATAAAAGCAGGAGCAGTACTTCTTGTAATTGATTCAATGATTATCTTATCTTCACTTTTAATATTAGAAGATAAAGAAAAAATACTTTGGAGTATAGTAAGTATTTATGTTACATCAAAAGTTATTGATACTATTTTAACTGGTAGATTAGATAAAAAAGTTGTATATTTGGTTACAGATAAAACTAAAGAGTTAAAAATAAAAATAAGAGAAGAACTAGGTCCCAAAGGTACTATTATAAAAGGTGATGGACTATTTGAAGGTGAAAATAAAAAAATGATTTTAATTGTTGTTGAAGTAAATAAATTACAAAACTTAAGAAAAATGGTTAAACAAATAGACCCCGAAGGCTTTCTAATAATAACTGAAGCAACAGAGATGTTAGGAAGAGGAAACTAATAAAATAGGCATACGCCTATTTTAATCCATATCCTTGAGACATCAATACTGCAAGAAGAGGAATAATTATTAAAAATAGAAGTTCTACTCTTAAAAACATAATCATTTTTTTAGGAACATTAATAATATCTTCTTGAGTATTTTTATTTTTCAAAAAATATCTTGTAGGAAGAAGTGATATTAGAATAATCAATAAAAATAGAGTGATTTTTATATGAAAAATTGGATTTTGTGTATAAAAACTTGCATCTTTACCTACAACTAACCATAAACAAATACCTGTTACAAAAACAATCAATGCACTTACAATAAAATATATGTTAACACTACATACTCTTTTAAAATTTTCATTTGTTATTTTCTGTTTTAAAAGTAAATGTTCAAACACCAAACTACTACTAAAAAAAATAATTCCAAAAAAATGGAAATACCTAATAATTATATCTGTCAATAAAGTTCCTTAAATATTATTTTTATAAACCATTTACTATATTTATTGGTTTTTTACCATCAAGCACTCTTTTTACATTTAAAGCAGCTTTTTGTCTCATCTCAAAATAGGCTTTATCACTATAAAATGCTGCATGTGGATTTATGATAAATCTTCCATCAAGCCATTTTTCTTTAGCTTTCCAAGCATCAACTAAAAGTCCACTTTGAACAGGTTCACTTGGTAAAACATCTAAATTTACACAATTTAAATGTCCAGATTTTAAAGGTTCATAAAAAACATCTAAATCTTTTACAATAGCTCCACGTGCAGTATTTACTATTGAAGCACCTTTTTTCATTTTTGCAATAAACTTTTCATCTATCATTGCATTTGTTTCTTTATTTAAAGGGCAATTAATAGAGATAATATCGCAAGTTTCAAGAAGTTCATCTAAAGTATCAAATCTTTTTGCACCAAGCATTTTTTCTGTTCCACTTGATAAATATGGGTCATAAAAATGTGTTTGGAATCTAAGTGTATTTGCTTTTAAAATAACACTTCCACCTATTCTTCCTGCACCAATTACTCCAAGTTTATAATCACTATTTCTTTTTATATAATCTAAAGTATTTGTTTGCCAAGAACCATCTTCATAATCTCTACATAAATAATCATATCTTGAAATACCACGTGCGATATTCATAATCATAGCAATTGCAGTATCACTTACTTCTTCTGTACCATAATCAGGAGTATTTGAAGCATAAATTCCTTTTTGTTTAATATACTCTAAATCTTGAAATACATCATAACCAACACCATATCTAACCATCGCTTTTAAGTTTGGTAATTTATCTATAAAATCATTTGATATTTTTTTGTGCCAAACCAATAAAACTTCTATATCTTCATGCAATGTATCAGATATTTCATCACCTAAAACCTCTTTTTCTATATAAGGATCAGTTATTTTGTCTGTTATATATACTCTTTTCATAGTATTGTCTTCTTTTTTATTTTCTTAAATTTAAACCTTGTTTTTCATCAAGTCCTAGCATTATGTTCATACATTGTACTGCTGCACCAGATGCACCTTTTCCTAAATTATCTAGTCTTGATATTACAACCATATCTGTTTGGTTTTCATATAATGAGATTTCTAAAGTATTTGTATTATTACATTTCATTGGGTTTAATAATCCACTATCTAAATACTCTTCATTCTCTTCTATAATATTTATAAAATCTTCACCTTTATAATAATCTTTATAAAGTTTAATCAAATCATCTCTTGTAGCTTTAGTTTTAAAATCTTTTTTTACTAAATAACTCATCACAAGCATACCTTGTTTAAAGTTCCCAACACTTGGAGTAAATAAAGGTGCTTCTTCTAAATCTAACATATATTTCATTTCAGGTAAATGTTTATGATTTAAAGCTAGTGCATATGGTCTTTGTCCACCAATATCATCAAATTTTCCATTTTCATAATCATCTATCATTCCTCTTCCTCCACCACTAAAACCAGTGATTGAGTGACAAATTAATTTATGAGATTTTGATAAAATTTCTTTTTCAACTAAAGGCTTCATAGCAATGATTAATCCACTTGCATGACATCCAGGAACACAAACTCTATTTGAATTTTTTATTTTTTCTCTTTGAGTTGGTGTAAGTTCTGGAACACCATAAGTCCATAAAGGATTTGTTCTGTGAGCAGTACTTGCATCTATAACTTTTACTTTTTCATTACTAATTAAACTAACTGAGTGTTTAGATGCAGCATCAGGAAGACATAAAAAAACTAAATCAGCACTATTTAATAACTGCTTTTTTACTTCATCATTTTTCTTATCTTCTTCATTAATTGTAAGTAGTTCTATCTCTTCTCTATTCTCTAACATTTCATGGATTTTTAAACCAGTTGTACCATATTGTCCATCTACAAAAATTTTAAATTTCATTTTTACCTCTAAAATATTATAATTATTATGATGAAAGTTTATCTAAATTTTAATTTCATTAGGATTTATAACAAAAAAGGAGTTTTATTGAACAATCCAAAAAATCTTTTTATTGCAACATTTATAATTATAATATCTACATATTTATATATATTTGGAGAAGCAAAAACTATACAAATGATAAAAGAAGAGTATTTATATTTAATAGCCCTACTTTTAGTATGTATTGCTTTTTTATTTTTCAAATTTAAACTAAAAGAGTATGAAATTATTGAGTTTATTCCTACAAATAACTTTTCACTAAAATCAACAATTATACTTTTTGCTATTTTTGAAGTAGTAGATTATTATAGTGAAGATGGATTTAAAGGTATGATTTCACAATGGTTTATTTATTGGGTATTTGGTGTAATTGCTTTAGTTTTAACCCATACTTTAAACTACTATAAAAACTATCAAATTCTACAAAAAGTAAAATAATTTAAGCTCTATTTTTTATATTATACTTTTTTAGCACATTTCAAAACTACTATAAAATGGCTATTTTCTTTAAATGATTACAATATTGTAACCAAGTTGTTACCAGTTTATTTTACAATTTCAAAATCATTTCAAAAAAGGAAAATAGTCAATGAAAAAAGTATTATTATTTACAGCATTAGCATTAAGTACAACATTTGCAACAGCAGCTGATATTAAAGGAAGTGGAGCTTCGTTTCCATATAGTGTTTATCAATCATGGATAAAAGCATATCATAGTGCAACACAAACACAAGTTGATTATGTAAAAAAAGGTAGTTCAAGTGGTATTAAAGATATTAAAGCAAGAGCAGTAGATTTTGCTGGTTCTGATGCGCCTTTAAATCCTAATCAATTAGAAAAAGCTAAATTATATCAATTCCCAGCAGTAGTTGGTGCAGTTGTAATTAGTTATAACCTTCCAAATGCAAAAGATTTAAAAGTAAGTAGAGAAGCACTTGCACAAATCGCATTAGGTAATGTAAAATATTGGGATAATGAACTTATCAAAAAAACAAATCCAGGTGTAAATCTTCCTCATGAAAAGTTAACTTTTGTTCATAGAGCTGATGGTTCAGGAACTACATTTAACTTCACTTATTACTTAAGTAAAATCTCTAAAGACTGGAGAAAAAACTTTGGTGCTAAAAAATCTTTAAATTGGCCAGGAGACCATCATATTGGTGGTAAAACAAATACAGGTGTTGCTGCATTAGTTAAACAAACTCCTTATTCAATCGGATATATTGATTATGCAGATGCAAAAAATAATGACTTGCATATGGCTGTTGTAGAAAATAAAGAAGGTAAATATATTAAACCAGAATTAAAAGCGTTCCAAGCAGCTGCTGCTAAAGCTGATTTAGACCCTAAAAAAGATTTCTTCTCAGTAATTGCAGACCCAGCAGGTGAAAATGCTTATCCAATCGTTGCTGCTACTTTTATTCTTTTACCAAAAGAGAAAGCACAAACAAACAAAGAGGTTACTGCATTTTATAACTACTCTTTCAAAAACAGTGCTAAATTAGCTACTGAATTAGGTTTTGTTCCATTACCAGATAGCTTAACAGATAAAATTAGAAAATACTGGTCTGAAAAAGGTGTAATGTAATCAGTATAAAATAAAACGTAAGTCTTAGTACTTACGTTAATCTCAATTTAATTGGTTAGGTGATATGGAAAAAATTTTTAAAAATATGTCTTTATTTAGTGCATCAATTGTACTTATAATATTAATCGGAATATTCGTTACTTTATTTATCTCTTCAAAACAAGCAATGGAGGAGTTTGGTCTAAGTTTTGTTGCAAATCCTGCATGGCAAACTGAAGTTGCATTAAATCCAAAAGAAGCAAAAAATGTAGTTGTTGATGAGTATAGCCTTTTCCCAGATGAAGAGCCAACAAAAACAATTTATGGTGGATTAGTTCCTATTGTTGGTACTATTCTTTCAACATTAATTGCTTTAGCATTTGCACTTCCAATAGCAATGGGAATTGCAGTATTTTTAGCAGAAATTGCACCCAAAAATATATCCCATGTGGTAGGAATAGCAATAGAATTACTTGCTGCAATTCCAAGTATTATATTTGGTATGTGGGGACTTTTTTATTTTGCTCCAATTATTCAAAAGATTGTGGGTGGATATCAAGTATCTTTGTTAACAGCAGGTCTTGTTCTTGGTATTATGATTTTACCATTTATGGCTGCAATTACTAGAGATAGTATGAAAACTACTCCTGATATTTTAAAAGAGTCAGCATATGCACTTGGTGCAACAAAATTTGAAGTAATAAAAGATGTAATTTTCCCTTACTCAAAAGTTGGTATTATAGGTTCAATTATTTTAGCACTTGGGCGTGCATTAGGTGAAACAATGGCAGTTGCTTTTTTAATTGGTTCAGTTTTCGAACTTCCAAAAGCAATTAATTCACCAACAATTTCAATTCCAGTAGCCCTTGCAAATAATTTTGGTGAAGCAACAGGACTTGGTGCTTCTTCTTTATTCTATTTAGCATTTTTACTATTCTTAATTAGTTTTATAGTTATCTCAATTGCTAAATTTTATTTTCTTAAAAAGGTTAAAAAATGAGATTACTAATAAATAAACTAGTATTACTTTTAGCAATCTTATCTGCTTGTGCAGGTTTGGCTTTTTTAGCTTGGATTTTAATCACACTATTTCTAAAAGGAATTACTTCTTTTCATTTAGGATTATTTGTAGATGATTTAATTAGTAATGGACTTAGAAACTTAATAATTGGTCAATTTATTATGGCTGGTCTTGCTTCATTAATTGGTATTCCAATTGGAGTTTTAGCTGGTGTTTATTTACAAGAGTATGGATATAACAGTAAATTTACAAGATTTATAAGAGACCTAAACGATATTATGGTTAGTGCTCCATCTATTGTAATTGGGGCATTTGTTTATGCGATAATTGTTATTCCAACTGGAGGAGCAAGTGGTTTTGCAGGAAGTATTGCACTAACTATTATGATGATTCCAATTGTTATAAATACAACAGATAATATGCTTTCATTAGTTCCAACAGAATTAAGAGAAGCTGGTATTGCAATTGGGGCAAGTAAATATAGAGTAATTATGGATATTATAATTAAAGCTGCAAAAGTTGGGATTATGACAGGATTACTATTATCATTTGCAAGAATTATTGGAGAAACAGCTCCATTACTATTTACAAGTGGTACAAGTAATTACTTTACTTTAGATTTAACTCAAACATTTCCATCTTTAACAGTTAGTATTTATGACTTAGCAAATGACCCTGTTCAAGCAAGTAGAGATTTAGCATGGGCAGCATCATTTATTTTAACAGTATTAGTTCTAATGATAAACTTAATTGGAAGATATATTACAAGACACAAAGGATAAAATTAATGTCAATTATGAATATAGAAAATTTTAGCTTCAAATATGCAGGAGCTAGTGATGAATCTTTAAAAAATATAAATTTACCTATTAAAAAAAATAAAATTACTGCTTTAATTGGTCCTAGTGGTTGTGGAAAGTCTACACTACTTAGATCATTGAACAGAATTCATGATTTATACCCAAATAATGTTTATGATGGAAGATTGATGCTTTTAAATAAACAATCAAACAAAATGGAAAATATCTTAGATATAAAAAAAGAGAATGATTTTATCAAATTAAGACAAAGAGTAGGAATGATTTTTCAAAAGCCAACTCCTTTTCCTATGAGTATTTTTGACAATGTTGCTTATGGTCTTAAAATTGCAGGAGTTAAAAACAAAACTGAACTTGAAGATAAAGTTGAAGCAGCACTAAAAGGAAGTGCACTTTGGGATGAAGTTTCGAATAGACTTGATAAAAGTGCAATGGGACTTAGTGGTGGTCAACAACAAAGATTATGTATCGCAAGAGCAGTTGCTGTAAAACCTGATTTATTATTGTTTGATGAGCCAACATCTGCACTTGACCCAATATCAACTGCTGCAATTGAAGAGCTTATTACAAGACTAAGAAATGAAGTAAGTATTGCAATCGTTACTCATAATATGCAACAAGCAAGTAGAATCAGTGATTATACTGCATTTATGTATCTTGGAAACTTGGTTGAATATAATCATACAGAAGATATTTTTATCAATCCAAAAGAGAAGAAAACAGAAGATTATATTACAGGGAGATTTGGTTAATGTTAAAAAAATACACGCAAGATTTAGAAAATGTTCATGATAAGGCATTAAATATTGTTCAAAATATTTTGCAATCAAATATTTATATTTTAGAAGCTTTAGAGACAAATAATCTAAAACTATTAGAAGAAGCAAAAAATTGTTTAAAATCTATTTCTAGTGAAAGCACAGAAATAGATAATAGTATTGTTAAACTTTTAGCATTAGAAACACCAGAAGCAAGTGATTTAAGAAGAGTAGTATCTTTTTTTAAAATAACAAATGAGATACAAAGAACGGCATCTAATACAAAAGGTATTATCAAAAACTTTGAACTTTGTTATAACACATTAGATGAAAAATATATATCTAAATATACTATTCCTTTACAAAAAACTACAATTATCTGTCTTGAAGGAATATTAAAAATGGCAGAAAGTAGTAATGATACAGTAAAAGAGAATTTTAATTTAGTTTTCGAAGCTCAAAAAAGAACAGATGAACTATATAATCTTTTTCAAGATAACATAATGAAAGAGAATAAAGAGATAGAACAATTCAATCAATACACAAAAGTTCTAAATACTTTTAGAAAATATGACAAAATAGCAAATAGATCACTAGATATTGCATACTTAATAGTATATGCAAAACTTGGTGGTGTACTAGGAGAAGTGGAGATATAATCTCTACTTTTTTTCTACAAAATTAAAATATCATTTTCAATACTTACCTAAAGTAAAGTAATATTACTTTAAGTTATTAAGGTGTAGAATCTTTTTATCAAAGGAGAAGATATGAATGATATTTTAAAACAAAGAAATATAGGTAATACAAAACTAAAAAACTCACTAATTATGGCTCCATGTTGCATGTATAGTGCAAAAGAGGATGCTAAACTAACTCATTTTCACTTTTCTCATTATGAAGCAAGAGCAATTGGAGGTGTTGGCTTAATTATTGTAGAAGCAACTGCAATTGAACCAAAAGGTAGAATCTCAGATAAAGACTTGGGTCTTTATACTAAAGAGCAAGCACAACTTCACAAACAATTAGTTCAAAACTGTCAAAGTTATGGAACAAAAATGGGTATTCAACTAGCACATGCAGGAAGAAAAAGTCAAGCAAATGATACTACGCCAGTTGCTCCAAGTAGCATAAAGTTTAGTGATGAATATAAACAACCAAATGAATTAACGCTTGATGAGATAGAACAAATAAAAGAATCTTTTGTTAACTCTGCACTACTTGCTAAAGAAGCAGGTTATGATGTATTGGAACTTCACGGGGCGCACGGATATTTACTTTGTGAGTTCAATTCACCACTTACAAATAAAAGAGATGATATCTATGGTGGCTCACTTGAAAATAGATGCAGATTAACAATAGAAATAGCAAAAGAGATAAAAGAAGCAACAAATCTTCCTTTAAGTGTAAGAATAAGTGCAACTGAATGGAGTGATGGTGGATGGGATATAAAAGATAGTATTTACTTATCTAAAGAGCTTGAAAAAGTAGGTGCAGATGTAATTCATGTATCAGCAGGTGGAAATCAAGCAAATGCAAAACATATGCCAAAACTAGAACCTTTATATCAAGCAGACTATGCAAAACAAATAAAAGAAAATATAAATATTCCAGTAATTGCAGTTGGTTTAATAAATACTTATGAGCAATGCCAAGAAGTTTATGATAGAAATTGTGCAGATTTTGTAGCAATGGGAAGAGAACTTCTTAGAAATCCAAATACAATACAATATTTTTTACAAAAAGAAAATCAAAAAAACAGTTATCAACACCAATATGCAAGAGCATTTTACTAATAAAAAAAGAGATTTAATCTCTTTTTTTATATGGTCTATTAAACATCTGTTTTCTAATAAATCTTCCATATATAACTTCAAATAAAACTGATATTAAAATAAATATAAAAAATATAATCACCGCTTTTGTATCTGTTTTATATGTATGAATAAGCAAAGTTAAAAGTGCTACAAAACTTATAAAACAAGATAAAATTAGTATAAATCTATTTGCTTTTATTGTTTTATATAGTTTTAACGCTGCTACATTTACAATAAAAAATATCAATAAAAAGCTTGCACTTCCAATAATAGCAATTTGTGCTAAATCTATACTATTAGCTAAAATCAAACTAAAAAAAGCAGTTATACTTACACTTAAAGTTGGAATATTATTTCTTTGTCTATTAAAAACATTTGGTAACTCGCCATCAATAGCCAAGATATAACCTAATCTTCCATTTCCATATATTGTTGCATTGATTGCTGAAAATGTTGCTAATAGTGCAGTTATTGAAACTATTGTAAAACCAATTTCACCTAATGCAGGCTTAGCAGCAATTGCCAAAGCATAATCTTTTGCTTCAAGAAGTTTATCTTCACTTACTGTTCCTATTGAAGTAATAGCTATTAGTAAATATAAAATAATCACTAAAACAACTGAAATATAAAAAGCTTTTGGAAGATTTGAGTTGGGATTTTTTATATCTTCTGCTGAATTTGCAATAAGTTCAAAACCTTCATAAGCAACAAAAATAATCATACCAGCCACAAGTATAGAGATACTTCCTTCCCAATGTTTAGGAGATAATCTCTCAAAATCTAAGTATGAATAACTTACAACTATTATTAATATTAATAAAACTACTTTAGTAATTACTATAAATGTCTCTGATTTACTTACAAAAGATGCACTAACAAGATTTATAACCAAAGGCAATAAAATAGCTAGACATATAAAAAAATGATTAAAAAACTTAGTTGAATTATCTAAAAACAAAACTTGAGAATAAGAAGAAAATGCCACAGCATATAAAGATATAGTGACTAAATAACTAAGCCAAAGCATAAAATTTACACTTCCAGACAGATAGTTATGCCCAAAAGCCTCATCAATAAAACTTACTGTTCCACCTTTACTTTGAAACTTTACAGATAGTTTTGCATATGAATAAGAAGTTAAAATTGCTACAATTCCAGCAAATAAAAAAGCAATTACTGTTGCCCCGTGAGCTAAAGAAACGGCTTCACCCAATACTGCAAAGATTCCTCCACCAACCATTCCCCCAACACCAATAGAAATAGCACCAAATAAGCCAATAGTTCTATTATTGTTCTTTATATCCAAATATAATTCCTTTTACAAATATATTACTAATATAGCTAAAAAAGGTGTTAAAGTACATAAGATAAAAGATTATTATATTAACTCAATGATAAAAGATACTGATAAGCAGTAATTCCATAAACTCTTTTAAAATGCCTATTTAAATGAGAAATATCAGTAAAACTATATTCAACAATAGTTGCATATATATCTTTAGTCAATTCTAAATATTTTTTTGCATGTATTAATTTACAATTTAAAAAAAATTGATACGGTGTTACACCTGTATTTGCTTTGAACATTCTAATAAATTGAAATTTTGTTAAGTTTAAAGAAGTAGAGATATTTTCAACATTTAAAATATCATCAAGTTCATAATAAATCATCTCTTTTGCTTTTTTTATCAGCAAACTCTCTTTTTTATAATCAATTGTAAAATCTTTTGAAGTAAAGTTATCTACTAAATTAAGTAATAACTCATTGCATAAAGCTTCATCTTTTTCATATAAAATAGTTGAAGATAGATTTATTATGTCTTGTTTTAGTTTATCATTATAAACAATTGAAGAGGAGAATTTAACTATTTGTTTTTTTCCGATTGCTTCTAAAAATAGTTCAGGTTTAATATATAACATCACATAATCTAAAGTCTCATCTTTACTACCTGCTTGTCCATCATGTAGTTCTTCTGGATTAAATAACATAATTCCATTTTTATATGATTTTAGATTGCTTCCTTCTAAATTATACTTTTGAATTCCATTTAAAGTTACGCCTAAAGCATACTCTTCATGGGCATGTTTTTTGTATGAAAACTTATCAATTTTAGCACATAAAGAAGTGATTCCTATTCTATTTTTATAAACAAACTTTTCCAAATATTTTCTCTTTTATTTTCTAAATCCATTCATCTTGTGTTTTTGTATATTCATTTGTAACATCACCAGTATTAACAACACCTTTTGGCTCAACTAACATTATTTTACACTCATTTTTAGCAACTGGCTTATGCTCTACTCCTTTTGGAATAACAAACATTTCTGAAGAGTTTAAAGTAACTATACTATTTCTAAAGTGAATCTCTAAAACTCCATCAATTACGATAAAAACCTCATCTAAAAAAATCTGCATAGTACATTATTGCAAGAGTATTATTTTATGATAATAGGAAGTAACTTTAAAAAACTCAAAGCTTCAGGTAAAGAGAACTTTGCTTTTTCAATATCATTTATTTGAGGATTTATTAGATAATTTTTTGATGTTTCAAAGCTTGCTTTTTTTAAATTGTTATTAAAAAAATCAGAAAACTCTAAATCACAATTATCAAAAACTGCTTCTTGTAAATTACACTCTTCAAATCCACTATCTTTAATAACTGAATTTATAAATTTCATCTTTCGTAAATCTAGTAAGTGAAATGAGTTTTGAGAGATATTACAAGCATCAAACTTCACATTAAAAGGCTCATCACAATTACTCCATGAAATACCTATTAACTTACATTTTTCAAAACTTACATCATTAAAAACACAAGATTTTAATTTTGATAATGACAAATCACAACTTATAAACTTACAATCTGTAAATTTACAATTTTTAATTTGTGCATTTGAGAAATCACACTTAACAAATGTACAATCGTCAAAATAAATAGAGTCAATTTTTTGCTCTTTTATCTCTTTAAACTCTTCTTCCCAATAATCATCAGTTTTAAACATATTTTTCTTTTTTAGCCCATTTTATCATCTTTTTTATTAAGATACTTTGGAAATTAAGTATATTTTAAGATTTAATTGCGAAAATTATTGTAAAATAGCATCACACAAAGATGGTTTGAGTTACATCTTTAGTATGCTTTATATTGATAACTTTGTTATGCAGTACAAGAACCTAAAAGAAGAATCTCTCATTATTTATATAAGAAAGACCATAATTTGATACAAAGACAAAAGGAATTACAATGGCAACATTAGTAAATGGAACAGTAAAATGGTTCAATAGCGAAAAAGGTTTCGGATTTATTGAACAAGAAAATGGTGGAAAAGATGTATTCGTACATTTCAGACAAGTAAACAACAGTAATAATTATGGTAGAGTTACTTTAGAAGATGGTCAAAAAGTTACTTTTGAAATCACTGAAAGTGATAGAGGTCTTCAAGCAGAAAACGTAACTGCTGTATAATTTTAAGTTTTAAGTAGCGATTTAGCTACTTAATACTCTTCTTAATTTCTCATTGTAGCAATCAATCTATTTTTATCTTTTAAAAGTGCAAAAACATCAAATATAGACTTTACTAATATATCAGAATTTAAAAGTGTTTGAGTACACAATCCTTCATCTTGAAGTATAGCAATACCAAGAGCTGACTCTTTTAGCATTAACTTATCATTACGTCCATTTCCAACACTTAAGACAGTTTTAGAATCTAAACTTTTTATAAATTCAAGTTTTTGGTTATCTTGATTTTCTTTAGTTATAGTAATAACTTTACAGTTTGTATTTTTTAGTTCATTTTGAACACTTCCATAAGTATCTGCTGTAATAACATAAAAATCAAATAGAGTTGAAAGTTCATCAATACTTTCACTTACACCTTTTATTAGCTTTCCATCTATTGCTATTGTTCCATTATAATCAAATACTATATTTTTAAGTTCAAAACTCTCTTTGCTTGGAATATCTATTTTCATTTTATATCCTAATTTATTTCTTTTTGCTAACTAAAATACCACCAATAACTATAAGTATAATACCTAAAAGTGTATACATATCAGGAAGTACATCACCAAGTAAAACACCAAATCCAATAGCAAAAGGAATATTTGTATAACTTACGACACCAATTATACTTGCTTTACTTAAACTATAAGCACGAGTAAGAAACCATTGAGAATAAGTAGAAATAACTGCCATTAAAACAATAAAAATCCAAATTTTATAATCTGTATGTATTTGAAAATGTGCATAAGGAGTAAAAAATAAAATGATAGGAATAATAACTCCAACACCCATAAAAGAAAGCATAATAACTCTTGCATCATAAATATCTTTTATTTTCTTTATTGTTGCATATGCAGCAGCTGCAAAAAAACCACCTAAAACCCCAAGTATATGTTCATATGATATCTCTATACCAAAAGGTTGCATAATAAAAACAATTCCTAAAAATCCTATAATCAAAGCAATAAATGTATTTAAATTTATTGTCTCTTTCATCAAATAATATGCTAAGATTGTCACGAAAAAAGGCGAAGTTTTATTTAATACAACAGCTTCACCTAAAGGAATAGTTGCTATTGTAAAAAAGAATAAAATCATAGCTAAACTTCCAAATAAACCTCTCAAAAAAAGAAGATGTAATTTTGAAGTATTTATTGATATATGTGATTTTTTGATACTATATATTACTATCATTACACCTAGTAAATTTCTATAAAAAACCACTTCTATTGGATCCATACTAAAAGATAAATATTTAGCAATTGCTCCATTTACTGCTCCAAGTAAAGCACTTAGAAACATAAATAAAACACCTTTATCTATTGATTTAAATTTTTCTTGCATTAAGTTATTTTAAACCCTGCTCTCTTAATTTATCTTTTTTACTTTTTCTTTTTCCCTTTACAGGCATAGGACCTTTTTGTTTTTTTACTTTTTCTAAAGTAAAATCAAACCCTTCTATTTGCTCTTTTGGAATATCTAGTTTATATCTTTTTTCTATTAGTTTAAAATGAGCTAAATTGTCATTGTCTAAGAAAGATATTGCAACTCCAGTTTTTCCTGCACGTGCAGTTCTTCCAATTCTATGAATATAATCTTCTGTACTTCTTGGTAAATCAAAATTTATAACACAATCAATATCATCAATATGCAATCCTCTTGAAGCAATATCTGTTGAAAAAAGAATATTTAACTTTTTGTTTTTAAACTCTTCAAGGGTATAAACTCTCTCTTCTTGAGTTAAATCACCATGAAAAGACTCAGCTAAATATCCACTTTTTCTAAACTTATAAGATATATTTTCTGTTGCTCTTTTTGTTGATACAAAAACTAAAACTGATTTAAACTTATATTGTTTAATCAAATGTTTTAAAAGTGCATTTCTATTCTCTTTGTTTACAAATATTGCTCTTTGCTCAATATTTTCAACGTGAGTTGTCTTTGACTCAATTTTTACTTTTGTTGCTGTTGTTGTTATTTTTGAAGCAATATCTATTACTTTTTTTGAATATGTTGCAGAAAAAAGAAGATTTTGTCTATTTTTTGGAATTATTTCTAAAATAGTATCAAGTTCTTGTGCAAAACCTAAATCCAGCATCTTATCTGCTTCATCAAGGACAAAATATTGAAGGTTTGATAAGTCCATCTGTTTTTTATCTATAATATCTAATAGTCTTCCAGAAGTCGCAACTACAATATCACAACCTTTTTGAATTTTTAGAAGTTGGTCACCAATACTTTCTCCACCAATTACTGAAACAATTGATGGTTTTTTTTCAAAGAATTGACTCATATTAGAAAAAGTTTCTGTTATTTGCAGAGTTAATTCCCTTGTAGGAGCTAATACTAAAACTTTTATTTTTGCTTTTTTTGTACTTTTTTCTTCTTTTAAAAGCTCTAATATAGGTATTACAAAACTTGCAGTTTTCCCACTACCTGTTTGAGCTTGTGCTAATATATCATGCTTTGATTTTATAAGAGGAATTACCTCTTTTTGTATAGGAGTAGCTTCTTTATAACTATTTTTTTCAAGTGCTTTTTTTAGCTCTAAAGATAGATTAAATATTTCAAATGACAAATATTTCCTTTTTTATTTTAAATTTTTTAATAATTTTTGTTCTTCTTGTAAAGTTAGATAACGCCACTTACCAAGTTCAATATCCAAATCAAAACTTCCAATACTAACTCTTTCTAACTTCAATACTTTCAAAGGTGTACCAAATTTCTCATCTTTTAATGCACCAAAAAGTCTACGAATATGTCTATTTTTTCCTTCGTTTATTTTTACTCTTAACTTTGTCTTCGCTCCACCCATTCCTATTTTTTCAACTTCTAAAGCTTTTAATAATCCATAAGCAGAATCAACACCTTTTTTTGCAAGAGCAATGTGTTCATCAGTTACATGACCTCTTACCCATATTTCATACACTTTAGTACAATTTCCAGGTTTAGTTAAAAAGTTTCCTACTTTTCCATCTTGAGTAAAGAGTAAAAGTCCTCTTGATTCTAAATCTAATCTTCCTATTGGCATCCACTCTTCTTCATAAACCCAATCAGGAAGAATATCATAAACTGTTTTTCTTCCTAAATCATCACTTCTTGTAACAAGATAGCCTTTGGGTTTATTTAATGCAAATAGCTTTTTAGAGATATTTTCTGTTTCGTTTATCAAGTATATTTCCTTAGACATAAAAACGTATTATATATCTAAGTGTCTTAAAACTATACTTTTAGATACTTGGCTGAGCTTCTTCTTGGCACTGTTTATTATAAACTTGTGCCACATGAACTAAGCTTGTTAGTTTAATAAGAGGTTTTATTATAAGTTGTGCACTTCCTACAATAAATAACCAAGTTCCACTTTGAACTAACGAATCATTTAAAAAGAAAAAACTTCCAATTAAAAACCAAATAGCAATTAGTAAATCATTTATCGCACCCAAAGCTTCATATCGACGCTGAATTACAATATGCCTATTTCCTATATCCAAATCTAACTCATTATTAGTTTCATAAAAAAGCACAAATTCCCCTCTTGTTTTATCTTTTTACTGCTTTTATAGCTTCACTAATAGTACTATTTCCATCTACTAGCTCAAAAATCTCATTTTTGATTGAAGGTTCATTAATTAGTGCATCTAAAACACTTGCTACATTACCTCGTGAAACTTTTCCATAAGGAATTGCTCTTTGTAAGTTTACTAAGCCATCACCTTCACTTGTAACTAATGTACCTGGTCTTAAAATAACCCAGTCCAAGTTTGAAGCAACAACTTCATTGTCTGCATCTCTTTTCATTTTTATATAGTGTTCAAAGCTTTTATTTCTTGGTTTATCTCTAATTGAATCCATAAATGCAGATACAATATAAAATCTCGATATATTATTTACTTTTGCAGCTTTTAAAAGTTTTACGGGAGTTTCATAGTCAATTACAGTAGTTCTATTTGTACCACTGCCAGCAGCACCAGCAGAAAACACAATAATATCATGACCTTTTGTAGCTTCTATCAAATCTTCTGTTGTAATATCCATCAAGTCAGCAAAAAAAGGATTTACTCCTAAATCTTTTAGAAACTTTTCTTGTTCTTCATTTCGATAAAGTCCAGTAACTTCATGTCCTGATTTTAAAAGTTTAGGAGCAAGTCTTGAGCCAACACCACCTGTCACGCCAACAATAAATATTTTACTCATCAAATCTCCTTTATTTATATATACATATAGAATAAGGAAATTGACTTAAAAAAAGCTTTTATCTCATTTGGAAAATTTCTTGATGAAAATGTTTTGGTTCTAAACCTTGTGATATAAAATCCTCTTTTAATGCTTGTCCAAATCCTTGAGGACCACAAAACCAAACACTAGAAGAGTTCCAATTTGGAACAATATTTCTAATATGTTGTGCTGTTAATCTTTCATCTTTTCCACTAACTAATACATGTACATTTACACCAGCTTTTTTTGCATACTCTTTTATCTCATCTATTGCTGTTTGGTCAAACTCAGCAGTCGGATGAAAAAGATCAACTGTTATGTTTTCAGAAACTAATGCTTTTTGCTTAAGTTTTGCAATAAAAGGAGTAATACCAATACCAGCACCTACCCAAATTTGATGTTGTTGTTCACTTTCAAAATCAAAACATCCATAAGGTCCTTCAACACTAACATTCATACCCTCTTTTAAAATCTCTTTTAATCTAGCAGTATGGTCTCCAAGAGCTTTAGTAATAAAAACTAACTCTTTTGTATCTTTATTCCAAGCTGAAGCGATTGTATATGGATGAGCACCCTCTTTTTTATCTACTGTTAAATAGGCAAATTGACCGGCTTTATGACCTTTCCAGTTGTCATCCATTTTAATAGTTGTTTCTAAAACTTTTAACTTAGGATAATAGTTTAACTTAGAAACCTCTCCTTTGCTTTTACGTGAAGCTCCAATTTTTCCAATTAAAGTTAAAATAGCAGCAATAGTCCCACCAAGTAACATCACAGCCATTATCCAACCAATTGGTTGAGCCCAATACTCAATTTTCATAAGTATAATAGAGTGATAAACTAATACAAGATAAGCAATAGCTATTAATTTATGAGTTTTTACAAACCAATGATAAGGAAAATACTTAATCAAAGCAAGTATGATAAGAACAATCGCACCATAAAAAGCCCACTCTCCTACACTCTCAGCGAACCCTCTTTGCGAACGGAAAAAACTCTCAACTACACCTAAAGTTTGTCCTTCACCTGATTTTCGAACTGGTTTTTCAAGCCAGCCCCATCCTACCATCCATTTTGTACCTTTTGCCATCCACCAGTGAGCAATAGAGAAAACAGCAGCAGTAATTCCTAGCCATTTATGAAGACGATACATTTTATCAAGTCCATCTAAATATGGCTCAATCCATTTAGGTCTTAATGCAAGTAACATAGCAATACTCATAAGACCTGTTGCTATTACACCACTATACTGTACAAATACTTTACGAAATGAAAAGTAAGTAAAAGGTTCTGGCATAAGTGTATCTGCTGCAAACCATAGAACTGTCAATAACAGTAATGAAGACCAAAATAGGATTTTAATATATTTCATTGATTACCTCTTTTATGAAGAATAGAAGATAAATATATTTTTTCAAATATAAGATTTTATGATATAGAAAGTATAGTTATATTCTAATAAAAAAAATTATTTATTATTTATTTTAATTAGAATGTAACAAATAAGTAACATTTATTGAATTAGTGAAAAAAGAAGATTTGCCATAGCTTTATTTCTATGTGAAATAAACTCACTATTGTCAAAACTTTTAGGCTCGTTATTGTAAATATTGCAGTTTTCAATCCAACGCAATTTTGAACCATATTTTTTAGATAAGAAACTACAAGTTGCACCCTTTGACCTTGTAGCACAAAAGATGACATCACAAGAGAACTCTTCTAGTTTTTTTATATGTTTTTTTACTTGTAATACATTATCACCTTGAGTTGAAACTGCAATTATTTGAGAGTTATATAAAAATACAGCTCGGTAGTCATTTTCAATTTGTTCATCAAGTAAGACTTTATTGGCTTTTTCTCTTAAAATATCAATAAGAGAAGATAAGGTAGAAGTCTTACCAGAATTTGCTATACCACTAAGTCCATATACATTTTTTACTGACAAAACTAATCCTTTTTGTTTATATTAATCTTCTTTTTTTTGCTCTTTAAGTGCTTGTAAATTCTCATTTATTTTAAAAATAACAATCATAAGTTCACACCAAATTCTTGCACCTATTGCTCCACCAATAATTAGTAAAAGTCCCATAAAGAATGAAGAGAAAGTAAGTCCATAATAACCTGAAAACATTTGACCAACTCCAGATATAACAGCAGCTATTAGTAATAACCAATAAACAAATGTAACAATTTTAGGAGTTAACATTGTATTGAAAAAGAATAAAGATTTCATTTTATTTTCCTTGTATTAAATATTAATACAATAGTAACCGAAAATGACATAAAAATGACTTAATTAAATAGAAAATAAATTATGTCCTACTCGCCATTTAATACAGACATAACAGTTGCTCTGCTTGTATTTAACTCGGATGTGATTTTTGATATATTTATATCTCCACTTTTAGTATAATAGTTCTCATCATCAAGCATACGCAAAATCTCATCTTTTTTATCTAAGATTTCTTGAGAAGTTGCTCTTTTAGCAAATGTAAAATCCTCTTCACTCATAGTTTTCATAGCTTCTAAATCTCGTTTGATTGTAGGTACAGTAACGCCAAGTTCACTTGCAAGCTCTTTAGGGTCTTCTATTCCATTTGAGATTAGCTCTTTTATAGCTATTCTTCTTGTTTTTATTTTACGTCTACGATGGTATGAGATTTTCATTTTTAATATCCCTTTTAATATTAAATTTTACTAGAAGTTAACGCCTCATCTAAATTATCTAGTTTTACTACTTCAGTTGGTTTAAGATTTTCAATATGTATATTTCCTATTCTTACTCGTACAAGTCTTAAAGTAGGAAAACCAACAGCAGAAGTCATCTTTCTTATTTGACGCTTTTTACCCTCACAAATTGTAATAGAAATCCAACTTATTGGTCCATGCTTTGGATGACGAATATCTTTACCTCGAGGTGGTAAATTAGGTTCACCCTCTATTGCAAATGCTTTACAAGGAAGAGTTCTATATAATTTCTTGCTCACAGAGATATCTACACCCCTTTTGTAGTTTGGATATAGCCTCAGGAGTAATAATACACATAATACTCTTTTTCAATAGATTTACTAGTTACTTTATAACTTAACATACCATCAGTAGTAAGCAAAAGTAAACCTTCAGAATCATGGTCAAGTCTTCCAATAGCCATTGTATTTTCAGGGAAATTATAAAAATCACCAAGTAAGCTTTTATTTTTCATCTTCTCTTGTTTGAATTGGCTCAAACATCCGTATGGTTTAAAAATTTTGAAGTGGTGGTGAGTATTTGGCATTAGAGTTTTCCTTTGAATTATTTGGAATTGTAGCTTTTATTTAGTTACAATGTAAGTTACATTTTTCTATTTATAACCGCAATCAAACTCATAAATATTTGTAAAAGGACTAATGAACATTGATCCAAAACTTATTTTATTTAATTCATTACATTTAGGACCTAACCAAATCTCTCTAACATAAATTGAATGATCAACAAACTTATCTAGATATTTTGCATATACCTCATCTTTATAAGGCACTATTATATTATTTGAATTTCTGAATGAAATATCTTTATACGAATAAGATTTTATAATTCTAACTTCTTTTTCTTCTTTGAATACAGAATTTTTGATTCTTAATAAATCTCTTGCCAATAAATTTATTTCACTTACAATTTTATCTAATTCTAAAACAATATGTTGTCCAACGAAGTGATTACATATATATATAATTTTATCAATTGTTTGTAAATGCTTTTTTCTAATATCCTCTATATACAATTCATGATTCTCATATATGCATTCAAATAAATTAAAACTCTGCTCAAGTGATTTTCGATGGAACCCAATTGCAACACCCCTTCCATCATCAGAATAAGTTCTCCATTGAGATAATATTTTTGGATTACTTGATAAACTAAAAATACAATGATGTTCTTTATATCCTGAATAAGTTAAAACAGTATTAATAAACTTTGATTCTTCTTCTTTAATATCAAAAGAGTTAAGTAAAATATCTATTGCTTTATAGTATTCATGGGAATCGTTTAAAAACCTACAATCACTTAACCATATTGATTTATTTGAAAGGATAGATAATGCAGCAGGAATATTTGTATAATGGTATAGAACTTCATTCATTGAAAAAAATCATCCTTGTTTTAGTAAATTTCATTATTTCAAAATTTGAAAGTTTGCTTTAGATTTTGCTAAATATAGATGAAGATGTACTAAAAGTACCTTGAACCTAAATCTAATGTAAGATGAATAAAAGCTATCGCTTTTATTCCCACTCAATAGTTGCTGGTGGCTTAGATGAAATATCATACACCACTCTATTAATCCCATCAACTTCGTTGATGATTCTTCTAGAGATAGTTTCTAATATATCATGTGGAATATATGCAAAAGTTGCTGTCATTCCATCTGTTGCTTCTACTATTCTTACACAAACAGTGTTATCATAAGTTCTGTTATCACCCATAACACCAACAGATTTTACATTTAGTAAAACTGTAAATGCTTGCCATGTTTTGTCATAGTATCCAGTAGATCTAAGAACATCAAGCATAATAACATCAGCTTTTCTTAATAGCTCTAAGTCTGGTTTATTTACATCTCCCATAACTCTAATAGCAAGTCCTGGTCCAGGGAAAGGATGTCTACCAATCATATCTGATGGAAGTCCAAGTTCTAATCCTAAAGCTCTTACTTCATCTTTAAAGATTTCTCTTAAAGGTTCGATTAGTTCAAATGTCATCCAATCAGGTAATCCACCTACATTGTGGTGAGATTTGATAGTTTTTGAAGGCCCTTTTACAGAAACAGACTCAATAACATCTGTATAAAGTGTACCTTGTGCTAAGAACTCAATACCATCATGTTTTTTTGCTTCTTTGTCAAATACTTCGATAAATGTTTCACCGATGATTTTTCTTTTTCTTTCTGGGTCTGTAACTCCAGCTAATCTTTCTAAGAAAATTTCACTAGCATCAACTGTTATTAGGTTTACACCACGTGCTGCAAACATAGTTTCTACTTGTTCTCTTTCATTAGCTCTTAAAAGTCCATTATCAACAAATACAGGAATTAGTTGCTCACCAATTGCTTCTGCTAAAAGTGTAGCAACAACAGAAGAGTCAACTCCTCCACTTACACCACAAAGAACTTTTTTATCTCCAACTTTTTCTTGGATTTTTACAATTTGTTCTTTTGCAAAAGAACCCATATTCCAAGTAGAATCACATCCACAAATATGTTTTGCAAAGTTTTTAAGAAGTTTACTTCCTTGCTCTGAATGATATACTTCAGGGTGAAATTGGAATGCATAAACAAGTCTATTCATATCTGCAATCGCAGCATAAGGAGAGTTATCACTAACAGCGATTTTTTCAAATCCTTCTGGGATTTTTTCTACTCTATCCCCATGAGACATCCATACAATTTGACCATCTTTTGTATCTTTGAATATATCACTATCTTTTACGAAATTTAATTGAGCTTTTCCATACTCATGATGAGATGCTGGTATAACACTTCCACCGAAATGTTGTGCGATTAATTGCATACCATAACAAATACCTAAAATAGGAAGTCCTAATTCAAAAATTTCACTATCTGGATGATAAGAATCTTCTGCATATACTGATGCTGGACCACCACTTAAAATAATTCCTTTAGGAGTTCTTGCTTTAATATCTTCAATACTTTCACTAAATGGAACAATTTCACTATATACACCAGATTCTCTAAGTTTTCTGGCAATAATTTGTGTATATTGACTACCAAAATCTAATACAACTATTGGCACATGTTTCATATATTATTTTCCTTAATTAATTTCACATAAGAAGTGATTTCTTATTTTAATAAGTTTATAGTATCTAAAAAGTAGTAAATTTTAAGTTAAAAAAGTAAAAAGTAGACATAAAAAAAGCTACTAAAAAATTAGTAGCTTTTTATTATTATTTAGAAGTGACTGATTTGTAAAACTTCGTATTGGAAGTACCATACTAAAATAGATACTACATATCCAATAAATACCGTCCAAGCAAATTTCATATGAGAACCAAAAGTATAGATTCCATGTAATTTACCCATAACACCAACACCAGCTGCACTACCAAATGAGATTAAAGAACCACCAACACCAGCTGTTAAAGTAACTAACATCCATTGGTCAAGTCCCATTTCTGGATTTGCTTTTAATACAGCAGACATTACTGGAACATTATCAACAATTGCAGATAAGAAACCAACTCCAATATTTGACCAAGTTGGTCCTAATACTGATGGGTCATAAACATGAGAAGCAAGTGCTAACCATCCGATGAAATATAATCCACCAACTGCTGCTAAAATACCAAAGAAAAATAATAGTGTATTATTCTCAATTTTTGCAATATTATGGAAAATATTGAAGTGGTCAGAACCATATTTTTTCTTAAGTCCATAAGAGTAAACTTTAAGTAAAGATAGACCAAACATCATACCCCACATTGCTGGTAAATGTAAAACTTGGTGAGACATTACAGCACAAAAAATAGTAAATACACCTAAAAACATTACAACTTTTGCTCCTGCTGCCATCTCTGGTTTTTCTTCTTTAGAAACATCAAAGTCTGGTTTTACATCAGGTACAAATCTAGCTAAGATAAATGCTGTTGTTAAATATCCTAAAATTGCTGCTGGAAACAGATATAAGAAGTCTGTAAATACACCTTTTCCTGCTGTCCAAGCCATAAGTGTAGTAATATCACCAAAAGGAGACCATGCACCACCTGCATTTGCTGCAACAACAATATTAATAGCGCCAGGAACTAAGAACTCTTTTTTCTGTTTATCTATTGTGATTAAAACTGTTGAAAGAATAAGTGCAGTTGTTAAGTTATCAGCAATAGGTGATAAGAAAAATGCAATAAATCCTGTTACCCAAAAAAGTTTTCTATATGTATAACCTTTTGATACAAGATTATATTTCAATCTATCGAAAACGCCCATATGAATAAGTGATTCGATATAAGTCATAGCAACAAATAAGAAGAAGAAAATCTCTGCAATTTCTAAAATTAAGTGTTCTGCTTGAATATGAACTAAATCCATATTTAAACCATTAATTGCATAATATAATGCAATAAGAATAAAAATAAAAGTACCTATAAATAAAGCTGGTTTTGCTTTATCTATCTCATATTTTTCTTCTGCAGCAACAAAGTAGTAACCTACTACAAAAATTAATAACGAGGCGAACCCAATCCATGTCATCGTTAAATCTGGGATTTCTCCTTGTCCTGAGCTTGACGCAAATGCGGCTACTGTACATAGGAAAAGTGACAGTATAACTTTAAACATTAAATCTCCTTGAAGTGTTTCTTCAAATAAACCTAAAATTTATTTGAAGATTTAAAATTAAATTCTGCCTAAAAAAGACTTAAATTTAACCTACTGCTTTAACTTACATGGTTATTAGGCTTATATTTTAGTCTTTTTTAAGGAAGTGAGCACCTAAAGACTCTTTTCTATTTAATGCAGATTGTAAAATTTGTCTAGCTGTTAACAATCTTAAATATAAAAGTCGTCCTACATCTAATTTTAAGAAACTATTAACTTGAGCAAGAGCATCTTTAAGTTTGTGTTCTTCTCTTACGATAGCTGCATTTTTCCACATAATTCTTCTCAAAGAATCTTTTATCTCTTTGTCAATAGGTTTATTTCTAGTGTAAGATTTTATCGGTTTCATATAATTTTTATATGATATTTTGAAATTATCTTTTAAACTATGCTCAACTGCAAGTTTAGAGAAAACAATTCCTTCAAGTAATGAGTTAGAAGCCAATCTATTTGCTCCATGTACCCCAGTACAAGCAGCTTCACCAACAGCATAAAGATTTTTCATACCATTTACTAAAGCATCTTTGTTTGTTGGAATTCCACCCATTGTATAATGAAATGCAGGAGAGATTGGAACTCTTTCAAATGGAAGTTCAAACCCAAGTTCTTTCAAGTTTGAATAAATATTTGGAAATCTTTTTTTGAAAAAAGATTTTTCAAATGTCTCAAAAGATAGATAAACACCCTTTTTATTTTTAACTGCATAATCAAAAATTGCACGGCTTACTACATCTCTTGGAGCTAGTTCACCATCTTTATGATAATCAAATAAAAATCTATAATTATCTTCATCAACAACATGAGCACCCTCACCTCTTAAAGCTTCACTTAATAGAGGTTTTCTAGCAAAGTGTGTTCCTTTTACTACTGTTGGATGAAATTGAAGCATTTCCATATCTTTTAAGGCAATACCTTTTTCTAGACAAATACCTTGAAGTTCACCAGCAATAGTTGTAGAGTTAGTGTGATATTTATATAAAGACCCAACTCCTCCACTTGCAATAATAATATTGTGTGCATAGATAATTTTTTGTTCTGTTTCACTTACAAAAACTTGTGCACCATAACAAACACCATCTTCTATTAATAAATCAGCAACAACAGTATTTGTCATCATTTCATGAGGAAAATTTTGAACTAAAAAATAGTGAATCATTCTTCCCGTAGCATCACCATCAGCATGTAAAATTCTATCTCTTGAGTGTGCTGCTTCTCTTGTAAATGCAAGTTTTCCTTTTGCATTTAAATCAAATTGAAGCCCCGCACTAATTAAATCTTTTACAGCTTTTAATGAGTTTTTGCTTAGTATTTCAACAGCTTGCTTATCATTATAATTTGCACCTGCAACTAAAGTATCTTCTATGTGTGTTGGAATATCTTCATCATCAACAGCAGTTGCTACTCCACCTTGAGCCCAAAAAGTATTACACTCCCAAGGAGATTTTTTTGTAACTAATAATACTTTTTTATCTTTTGGTATTAATCTAGCAGCATTTAACCCAGCGACCCCTGACCCAATAATCAGATAATCATAAGTTGTCTGCATTATTTTGATGCTTCTTGCTTACTATCCACATATACTGGATCGGCTTTATAACCACATCCACTAAGAACTAATAAAAAACTTGTTATAATAACAATATGAAAAACGTGAGTACAATTCTTAATCATCTTAAACAACATCCTGAATTTAGGAAAATCAATACAAACCAAAAGATTCAAAAGTTAATAGATATTTTACCTTTGAAACTGAAAAAAGGTATAAAATTTGCTTATGTAAAAGGCGAAATATTATACTTTGTATTAACTCATCCCGTATTTAAATTAGAGTTTGAGTATAACAAAGCTTTGATAAATTCACTATTAATTAGTGCTAATCTAGCAAATATTCAAGATATAAAATTTTTCGTTACAAATAAAAGAGAAAAAAAGCAAGAGATTCAAAAAGTAGAAAAATACAAAGAGAGATCTCATGGTATTTTTGAAAATAAAATAGAAAATCCAAAACTACACAATCTTTTTGAAGAGATTAGAGCTGTTATAAAAAACTCTTAAGAAGTTTTTCTCTTTGCTTATAATCAGGACAATACTCAAAAACTAATTGCCAAAAATTCTTTGAATGATTTTTGTGCTTTATGTGAGCAAGTTCGTGAATCACTACATATTCCACAACTTCAATAGGAAACTTCACAAGTAAAATATTAAAGTTCAAGTCATCTTTATAGTTACAAGAGCCCCATGTTCTTTTATTTTTTCTAAATTTTATTGAACTTGGAAATAATTGCATTATATTTGAAAACTTTTCAACTATTGGTGGAATTATCTTTTTTGCTTCATTTTTATAAAAAATATCTATGTTTCTATCATCTAAATTCTTATGTTTTACACCTAAAAAATAAAACTCATTTTCTTCTAAACTATTTTGTTTAAAAGTTAAAATATTTTTATAAATCCATTGTGATTTTTTTTGAACTATATCTTCAATATCGTACTTACTTAGATAATAATTTGTTTTAACTTCAATAGAATTTGCAGTTTTTATTCTTATATATGTATATTTCAAACCATGTTTTTTGTGTACTTTTACATTTATTTTTAAATTAGCAATTGTTGTTATATATTCCAAACAAATCCTTAAGTTATTTTTCGATAAAATTTCGCATTATATTAGCCGTATAATATTAACATAATGAAAATTATTTAGAGGAAAAAAACAGATGAAAATTGCCCAGAGAATGGAGAAACTGTCTCCGTCAGTTACAATGGCTATTACTGCTTTAGGGAGAGAACTAAAAGCACAAGGTAAAGACATTTTAAGTTTTAGTGCAGGTGAGCCTGATTTTGATACACCAGATGTGATAAAAGATGCAGCTATTAAGGCTATTAAAGCAGGTTTTACAAAATATACATCTGTAGAGGGTATAACTGAAACAAAGCAAGCAATTATTGATAAATTAAAAAGAGACCACGGATTAGAATATAATCTAGACAATATTGTAATAAGTAATGGGGCTAAACACTCACTTTTCAATCTATTCCAATTATTGATAAATGAAGGGGATGAAGTAATTATTCCATCACCTTACTGGGTTACTTATCCAGAACAAGTAAAATATTCTGATGGTGTTCCAGTTTTTATTGAAACTGATGATTCAACAAATTTTAAAATTACAGCAGAACAACTAAAAGCTGCTATTACACCAAAAACAAAAATTCTTGTTTTAAACTCACCATCAAATCCAACTGGTGCAGTTTATTCTAAAGAAGAATTAACTGAAATTGGAAAAGTTTTAGAAGGAACAGATATCTTAGTACTTTCAGATGAAATGTATGAAAAAATTCTTTTTGATAAAGAAGTTTTCACTGCAACTGCACAAGTAAGTAAAGATATGTATGATAGAACAGTTACTATTAATGGACTTAGTAAAGCAGTTGCTATGACTGGTTGGAGATTTGGATATATTGCAACTCCAAGAATTGATATAGTAAAAGCTATGATTAAACTTCAAGGACAAGTAACTTCAAATATTAATAGTATGACTCAAGTAGCTTCTATTTCTGCACTAGAAGGTGAAGCAGATAAAGAGATTGAAGCTATGAGAAAAGAGTTTGAAAAAAGAAGAAACTTTGCAGTGAAAGCATTTAATGACATCGATGGTATTTCATGTGTATCACCAAAAGGTGCATTCTATTTATTTGTAAATATCAAAGAAGTAACAGAAAACTCAATCAAATTTTGTGAACAACTTTTAGCAGAAGAAGGTGTTGCAGTTGTTCCTGGATTAGCATTTGGTCAAGAAGGTTATTTCAGATTCTCTTTTGCTACTGATTTAGAAAGTATCAAAAATGGAATTGAAAGAATCGAAAGATTCGTAGATAGAATCAAAAACATAGACTATAACGAATAATGACTCTACAAAAAAAAGCTACGCTAGTTTCTTCTAGTGTAGCTGCTATCCTTACTCTAATCAAATTAATTATCGGTATTTTTAGTGGTTCAGTTGCTGTTTTAGCTTCGGCAATTGACTCTGTTTTAGATATGTTTGTATCTGTATTTAATTACTTTGCAATATCTAATGCTGAAAAACCAGCTGATAAGACATTTAACTATGGAAGAGGAAAGATAGAAGCTTTGGCTTCTGTAATAGAAGGTACAATAATTACTCTTTCTGGGGTATTTTTATTATATGAAGCAGTAAAAAAATATTTCACAAGTCAAACATCACAATATTTAGAAATATCACTTATCGTGATGGTAATATCTTTAATAATTACAATAGGATTAGTTACATACTTAAATTATGTATCAAAAAAGACTAATAATATGGTTATTAAAGCTGATGCGTTACACTATAAAACTGACGTTTATTCAAATATTGCAGTTTTAGGTTCACTTATTTTAGTAAAACTTACAAGTTATGAGATTATTGATGTAATTGTAGGTGCAAGTATCGCTATTTATATTATATATTCAGCTTATGAGCTTATTTCTGATGGAATTCTTATTCTTTTAGATAGAGCAGTTGATGAAGAAGTAGTAAATAAAATAAAAGAAATTATAAACTCAAATGAGAAAATAACTACATACCATCTACTAAAGACAAGAGAAGCAGCAAATCAGACTTTTGTTGATGTTCACTTAGTTTTTGATTATGAGATATCACTTATGAATGCACATAGAGTAAGTGACAAAATTGAAGATAAAATAAAAGATATTGACAAAACAAAAGATTGGGTTATAAATATTCATCTAGACCCATATGATGACCTTAAAAGTAATCTTGCAAATTTATAGTGTTTAGAAAGTAGGAATAACCCTACTCTCTTTTTTCTCTTACTATTTTTACAGCTTTTACCATATTTTCTAAACTCTGTTTTACTTCTGGCCATTTTCTAGTTTTTAGCCCACAATCTGGATTTATCCACAATTGTTCTTTTGGAAGAACTTCAAGTAAAGCCTCTATTTGTTCAACCATCTCTTCAACACTTGGAACTCTTGGACTATGAATATCATAAACACCTGGCCCAACTTCTTGTTTGTATCCAACTTCATTAAATATTTTTAATAGCTCATTTCCACTTCTTGCAGTTTCAATAGATATTACATCAGCATCCATTGCTTCAATTGTTTTAATAATGTCATTGAACTGACTGTAACACATATGCGTATGAATTTGAGTATCTATTTTTGATTTACTTACACTTAATTTAAAGTTATCAACTGCCCACTTCTCATAGTTTTTAATATTCTCTTTTCTTAAAGGATAACCCTCTTTAAACGCTGCCTCATCCACTTGTATCATCTTTATACCAGCATTTTGTAAATCATCAACTTCATTTGCAATAGCTAAAGCTATCTGTCTTGCAACTTCATTTCTTGGCTTATCATCTCTTACAAAAGACCAATTTAAAATAGTAACAGGACCTGTTAACATACCTTTTACTATCTTTTCTGTTTTACTTTGTGCATATTTAATCCACTCAACAGTCATTGGATTTTCTCTACTTACATCACCAAAAATCAATGGTGGTTTTACGCATCTACTTCCATATGATTGAACCCACGCATTTTTAGTAAAGGCAAAACCTTCTAGTAACTCACCAAAGTACTCAACCATATCATTTCTTTCAGGTTCACCATGAACTAATACATCAAGTCCAATACTCTCTTGAAAAGAGATACAATCATCAATATACTCTTTGATATTAGACTCATACTCATCTTTTGAGATTATGCTATTTTTGTAATCTCTTCTATTTTTTCTAATTTCTGGTGTTTGAGGAAAAGAACCAATAGTTGTAGTTGCTAAATCTTCATATTTAAAGTATTCTCTTTGAGCTTTTATTCTATCTTCAAAATTATCTTTTCTTTCTAATAAACTTAGTGAATTTATTTCATCTTGAACTTTTTTATTATGTATTTTAATTGATTCTTTTCTACTTTTATTTGCTTGTTCGTTCTCTTTTAATAAAGATTTATCATCTAAACTCAACTCTTCATCAAAAAATATTTTTGATATTAATCTTAACTCAACTAGTTTCTCTTTTGCAAAACTTAGCCAAGATTTTATATCTTTATCTAAAGATGTTTCATACTCCAATGTAAAAGGAACATGAAGTAAAGAGCAAGAAGTTGATACCAAAATTTTATCTTTATTTATAACTTTTGCGATTTTTTCTAATAACTCTACTTTTTTAGAAATATCACTTTTCCATACATTTCTTCCATCTACAACACCAGCAATTAAAACTTTATTTGAAGCTTTTATATCTTCTAAAACTTCAAAGTTTTTACTTCCATAAACAAAATCTAAAGCAAAAGCCCAGATATTTGTATTTACTAATACTTTTGTTGCTTCATTTGAGTGCTCAAAATATGTAGCAACTACAATTTTTAGCTTATTTGATACTGATGATAATTTATCATAAACGGGTTTTATCAAAGATAGTACTTTAGTATCCAAATCTTTTACAAATAAAGGTTCATCAAACTGTATAACAACATCATCTGAAAGTTCACTAAGTTCTTCTAATAATTTACAATACTCATTTACTACACTATTTATATGTAAAAATGTATCACTATTATCAACAGATTTACTCAATCCCAAATATGTAATTGGTCCAATTAAATTTATTTTTGTATTTAGTGATAATTCTTTTGATTGTTTATATTCATTTATCACTTTTTTACTATTTAATTTAAAAGTTGTATCTTTTGATATTTCTGGAACAATATAGTGATAATTTGTATTAAACCACTTAGTCATCTCCATTGCAACACAATCTTTACTTCCTCTTGCCATTGAAAAATATAGCTCTTCACCTTTTAGATTTTCAAATCTTTTAGGAATAGCTCCAAGTAAAATTGTAGTATCTAACATATTGTCATAATATGAAAAATCATTTGATGATATAAAATCAACTTTTGCTTTTTTTTGATAAGACCAGTGTCTTTTTTTCAACTCATTTGCAACATATTCAACTTCACTAAAGTCAACATCAGCTGACCAGAAACTCTCTAATACTTTTTTAAGTTCTCTTTTTTCTCCAATTCTTGGAAATCCGATAACATAATTTTTAGACATTACTTTATCCTTTAATATATACTATTTTATTTTGATATGATTTTTGTTTTTATTTATTAAGTATTAAAGGAATTGGGGAGGATGTACGCCAGTTCTTCTAAACGCGAAGAATTTACAATAATAAGGACATCTTGGAATAAATTTAAAAAGTGCAACAGCTAATTGAGTCTTTCTTCTAAAGACACAATCACAATGACAAGGTTTGCTATTTTGAACAAAACTATTTAATAAACTTAACTCTTCTAAACTGACTATGTCATCTTCTGATTCATCAGAAAAACTAGATTTTTCAAAATTAAGATTATTTTTAAAAGTTGTAGTCATAGCATGAAGTCTTTGTGCTACTGCATATGCAAGTATTGATGATAGTGAAAAATACTTTTTGAAACCAAGAGGTTTTTTCATGACTACTCCTTTTTAAATTTTTAGTTCATAATTATAACTTAAAAATATTAAAGTTATAACTAAAAACTATAATAATTATAATTTTTGCTAAAAGAGTAAATTATTTACTCTTTTTAGCTTTAGCATTAGGAAGATCCGTAATACTACCTTCATAAATCTCAGCAGTTAATCCTACTGATTCATGTAAAGTTGGGTGAGCATGAACAGTAAGTGCCATATCTTCAGCATCACAATCCATCTCAAGTGCAAGACCAATTTCACCTAGTAATTCACCTGCATTATCTCCAACAATTGCTCCACCAATTAATGTATTATCTTTTTTATCAAAAATAAGTTTAGTGAAAGCATTTTCACTTACATCACTTGCAAGTGCTCTACCTGAAGCTGACCAAGGAAAAGTTGAAACTTCATAATCAATTCCAGCTTCTTTAGCTTCTTTTTCTGTCATACCAGCCCATGCAATTTCAGGGAATGTATAAGCAATTGAAGGAATCATTTTTGGTTCAAAATAGTGTTTTTTACCAGCAATAACTTCAGCTGCAACATGACCTTCATGTACACCTTTGTGAGCAAGCATTGGTTGACCAACAATATCACCAATTGCAAAAATATTTTCTACATTAGTTCTCATTTGTTTATCAACTTCAATTAATCCCCAATCATTTACATTAACACCTGCATTTTCAAGTCCTAACATTTTACCATTTGCAGCACGTCCAATTGCTACTAATACTGCATCATAAACGATTGGTTCTGCACTAACACCTTCACCTTCCATAGAAACATGAATACCATCATCTTTTGCTTCTACTTTAGCAACTTTAGTGTTTACCATAATGTTAAATCTATCTTTGTTTGCTTTTGTATATGCTTTGATTACATCTTTATCAGCAACTGGAACTAATTGGTCTTGCATCTCAACAACATCAATACTTGAACCTAATTTTTGATAAACTGTTCCCATTTCAAGGCCGATAATTCCACCACCCATAATAAGTAGTTTTTTTGGAACTTCTTTTAATCTTAAAGCATCAGTTGAGTCCCAAATTCTTGGGTCTTCATGTGGGATAAATGGTAATTCAATAGGTCTAGAACCAGCTGCAATAATTGCATTATCAAAATTTACGATTGTTTCTTCATCACCATTTTTAACAGATACACTGTTTTTATCTAAGAAAGTTGCAGTACCATTTACAACTGTAACTTTTCTCATTTTTGCCATTGCAGATAAACCATCAGTTAATTTTTTTACAACTGAATTTTTATATCCTGCAATTTTTTCTATATCAATTTCTGGCTTACCAAAACTTACACCATGTGGAGTAATTTCTTCTGCTTCTTCGATAACTTTAGCAACATGTAGAAGTGCTTTTGAAGGGATACATCCAACATTTAGACAAACTCCTCCTAAAGTGTTGAATCTTTCAACTAAAACAACATCAAAACCTAAATCTGCACTTCTAAAAGCAGCAGAATAACCCGCAGGTCCTGCTCCTATTACTAATACTTGTCCTTTTATTTCTTTACTCATAATTACCTCGATTTATTATAAAAGTAATAATCTAATATCACTTAATAGTTTTGAAAGTGTTGTTGTAAATCTTGCACCATCTGCTCCATCTACAACTCTGTGGTCATAAGATAGTGATAATGGTAACATTAATCTTGGCTCAAAATCTTTTCCATTATATTTTGGTTTAAATTCTGATTTAGATAATCCTAAAATTGCAACTTCTGGTGCATTTATAATTGGAGTAAATGCTGTTCCACCAATTCCTCCAAGACTTGAGATTGTAAAACAAGCACCTTGCATATCTTGTGCTTTTAATTTTCCATCTCTTGCTTTTTTAGAAATCTCTTTTAATTCATTTGATAACTCTTCAATTCCTTTTTTATCAACATCTTTGATAACTGGAACTACAAGTCCATTTGGAGTATCTACTGCAACTGCAATATTAATATATTTTTTGAATATAATACTTTGTCCATCTGGGCTTAATGATGAGTTGAAGTTAGGATATAACTCTAATGCTTTTGCAACTGCTTTTAAAGCAAAAACTAATGGAGATATTTTTACACCATTCTCTTTTTTTGCATTAAGTGCATTTTGAGCTTTTCTGAACTCTTCAAGTTCTGTAATATCTGCTTCATCAAATTGTGTAACGTGAGGAATACCAACCCAGTTTCTATGTAAACTTGGTCCAGATATTTTTTGAATTCTACTCATTTCTACTGTTTCAATCTCTCCAAATTTAGAGAAATCAACTGGTTTAAGTTCTGGTAAATTAAATCCTAAAGAACCACCACTTGTACCAGCAGCTTCAGCATTATTGATATTTTTGATTTTAGTTTTGATGTATTCTCTTACATCTTCTCTTAAAATTCTACCTTTTCTTGCACTACCATTTACTAATGCTAAATCAATACCAAACTCTCTTGCAAGTCTTCTAACAGATGGAGAAGCATAAACTTTTCCTGTTGTTTTTACAGGTTCACCTTGAGGTTTAGAAGCTGTTTCTTCTTTAGCTTTTGGTTCTTCTTTTGTCTCAACTTTTGCAGTTGGTTCAGCTGTTTGTTTTGCAACTGGTTCTGCTTTTGGTGCACCTTCTACTGTTTTTTCCATTTTTGCAATTAAAGTTCCAGTTTTTACTTTATCACCAGCATTTACTAATAACTCAGTAATTTTACCTTTAAATGGAGCAGGAACATCCATAGTAGCTTTTTCTGTTTCTAGTGTAATAAGACCATCTTCTTCTTCAACCTCATCACCAACACTTACAGCTATTTCGATTACATCTACTGCATCATCTTGACCTAAATCAGGAACAACTACATCTTCTATTACAGTTGTAGTTTCAGTAGCAACTTCTTTAGTTTCTACTACTTCTTCTTTTGGCTCTTCTTTTACTTCTTCTACTTTTTCTTCAGCTTTTGGTTCTTCTTGTACAGGTGCAGGTACACTATCTTCTGCTCCTGCTTTTTTAATAGTACAAACTACATCACCTTCAGAAATTTTATCACCAGTTTTTACATTGATTGATTCGATAGTCCCTGCAAAATCTGCAGGAATATCCATAGAAGCTTTTTCTGTTTCTACAACAATTATCGCTTCTTCTTCTTCAATATTATCACCAGCTTTAACACAAATTTCAATAACTTCTACTGATTCTCCACCAACATCTGGTAGTTTGATTTCTTCTATACTCATTATTTCACCTTATGCATTTAATGGGTTAATTTTTTCTGTATTTATATTGTATTTTTTAATTGTATCTAATACTACTGATTTTTCAACTAAACCTTTATCAGCTAATTGAGAAATTGTACTAAATACGATAAATTTAGAATCCACTTCAAAGTGTGTTCTTAAGTTTTCTCTACTATCAGATCTACCAAATCCATCAGTACCTAAAGCTTTGAAACTTCCTTTTACATAAGCTCTAATTTGGTCAGAGTATAATTTAATATAATCAGTTGCAGAAACAACAACATTATCTTCATTATCTCCAAGAACTTGAGTTACATATGGTACTTTTTTCTCATCATTTGGATGTAATGAATTATATCTTTCTACATCTTGACCTTCTCTTGTTAATTCATTGTATGAAGTAACAGAGTAAACATCTGATGAAATTCCATAATCTTCAGCTAAAATTTTAGCAGCTTCTCTTACTTGTTGTAAGATAGAACCAGAACCTAATAATTTAACATTGTAATTATTTTTAGCTTCAACAGTATCTAATTTATAAATACCTTTAATAATACCTTCTTCAACACCTTCTGGCATTTCTGGTTGTACATAGTTTTCATTTAATGTTGTTAAGTAGTAGAAAATATTCTCTTGTTTTTCACCATACATTCTTTCAATACCATTTTGAACAATAACTGCTAACTCATAACCATAAGTTGGGTCATAAGAGATACAATTTGGAATAGTATTAGCTAAAATATGAGAATGTCCATCTTCGTGTTGTAATCCTTCACCGTTAAGTGTAGTTCTACCTGAAGTACCACCAACTAAGAAACCTCTTGCTTGTAAGTCACCAGCTGCCCATGCCATATCTCCAATTCTTTGGAAACCGAACATTGAGTAGAATACATAAAATGGAATCATTGGACAATCATTTACAGAGTATGAAGTTGCAGCAGCAACCCAAGAACCCATTGCTCCAAGTTCATTAATACCTTCTTGAAGAACTTGTCCTTTTTTATCTTCTTTATAGTATGCAACTTGGTCTCTATCTTGAGGAACATATTTTTGTCCTTCGTGAGCATAAATACCAATTTGTCTAAACATACCTTCCATACCAAATGTTCTAGCTTCATCAGGAACGATTGGAACGATTTTTTTACCGATATTTTTATCTTTTACTAAAGCATTTAAGATTCTTACAAGTACCATTGTAGTTGAAACTTCTCTATCTCCACTACCTTTTAATACTGCTTCAAATGCATCTAATTTAGGAATAACTAAATCTTCAGAGAACTCTTTTCTTCTTTGAGGAATATATCCACCAAGAGAAGCTCTTCTTTCTCTTAAATATTGCATCTCTTCACTATCTTCTGCTGGTTTATAGTATGGTAATTTTTCCATCTCTTCATCAGAAATAGGAATATCAAATCTATCTCTAAATTTTCTTAATGTAGCAAAGTCTATCTTTTTAACACCGTGAGCGATATTTTTACCTTCGGCAGCATCACCCATTCCATAACCTTTAACAGTTTTTGCTAAGATAACTGTTGGTCTACCTTTTGTTTCATTAGCTTTTTTATATGCTGCATATACTTTAACTGGGTCATGTCCACCTCTATTTAATCTCCAGATTTCATCGTCACCCATATTTGCAACTAGCTCTTTAGTCTCTTCATATTTATTAAAGAAGTTTTCTCTAGTATAAGCTCCACCTTTTTGTTTATAGTTTTGGTATTCACCATCAACTGTTTCATTCATAAGTTTTACTAATTTACCAGATTTGTCTTTTTCTAATAATGGATCCCAGTATCTTCCCCAAATAACTTTAATAACTTCCCAGTTTGCACCTCTAAACTCACCTTCAAGTTCTTGGATAATTTTACCATTACCTCTTACTGGTCCATCAAGTCTTTGTAAGTTACAGTTGATTACGAAAATTAAGTTATCTAAACCTTCTCTTCCTGCTAATCCAATTGCACCTAATGATTCTGGCTCATCACACTCACCATCACCCATAAAACAATAAACTTTTTGATTACTACAATCTTTAATACCTCTATCTGTTAGATATTTTAAAAATCTAGCTTGATAAATTGCTTGTATTGGTCCAAGTCCCATCGAAACTGTTGGGAATTGCCAATAGTCTGGCATTAATTTAGGGTGAGGATATGAAGATAATCCTTTACCATCAACTTCTTGTCTGAAGTTATCCATTTGTTCTTCTGAAATTCTACCTTCAACAAAACTTCTAGCATAAATACCAGGAGCAATATGACCTTGGAAAAATACTAAATCTCCACCATTTTCAGCGCTTGGAGCTCTAAAGAAGTGATTAAATCCTACATCATATAATGTTGCAGAAGATGCAAAAGACGCAATGTGTCCACCAAGTTCTAAGTTCTTTTTAGATGCTCTTAAAACCATAGTTTGTGCATTCCATCTAATAATTGATCTAATTTTTCTTTCTAATAATAAATTTGCTGGCATCTTTGGTTCGTGATGCACAGGGATAGTATTTAAATAAGCAGTTGTTGCTTTATAAGGAAGATATGCACCATTTCTTCTAGCTTTATCAATTAGCTTTTCAAGTAAATAATGCGCTCTTTCTGTACCATCCTCTTCAATTACAGTTTCAAGAGCCTCCAGCCATTCTTTTGTTTCGCTAGGGTCAATATCTTGTAGTTTTGTATCTGACATACATACTCCTTTTGTAATTTTTATTTGAATCTTAATATTTATTTAGCAAATAATACTAAAATAATACTATAAATAACTTATTTGATTGTTATTTAGTAAAAGTATAAATATATTATAAGAAATTATCGATAAAAAAGGAAATTTTTCTTTAAGAAGTTATATTTTTATAAAAACTTAACATTTTTTATTAAGATATATTTAATTTTTATACAGTTTTCTTAAATTCTTTCTTAAAAATGACTTATTTATTGACTACTTATGTATCTTTTATGTAGATAATAATCTTGAAAATTAATTTTTCTTTAATTTATAGTACTAAATACTACTACTTAATGCATTTCTTTTCAATAAAAGATATAATCTTATCACAGAAAAATCTATTATGTTAGATAGAATTATAGCTTTAAGAAGATAAATATGTTAGAAAATAAAATTTTTAAATTAATTATTACAGATAAAGAAAATGCAAAATTTAATATGGGAATAGATAAAATCCTAGCAAATTCTTTTAAAGAAGATGATTTACCAATTTTAAGACT